>JAEWMK010000100.1 GCA_023457235.1 Bacillota bacterium | reverse complement strand
AAATGGCTGCACTTTGCTCTAAATATTTACTATAGTTACCGACATAGCGGCGACAATTTGTCCTCGATAATTCATAGACCTGAGTCACAACCTTATCAAGAAAATAGCGGTCATGGGAGACGATTAGTAGAGCACCGGGATACCCTTGCAAATATTGTTCAAGCCAGCCCAGCGTTTCAATATCTAAATGGTTCGTCGGTTCATCAAGAATTAATAAATCCGGCTTTGTTAAAAGTAGCTTAGCCATTGCTAAGCGGGTTTTTTGTCCGCCGCTTAATGTTGCTATCGCTGTCGAATAATCAAAACCACCGAAATTAAGCCCATGTAAAACCGTTCGGATGTCAGCTTCATACTGATAGCCGCCTTCATCCTTGAAGGTTACTTGCAGTTCGTCGTATTCTTTTAATAATTTTTCGTATTTTTCGGTATCATTTAAATAGGAAGGATCACCCATTTTTGTTTCCAGTTCACGCAGCTTCTTTTCTTTTATTTGAAGATGGTGAAAAACAGTCAACATTTCATCCCAAATAGAAAGACTAGATTCCAAGCCGGTATCTTGAGCAAGATAACCGATCGTTAAATTTTTTGGCTTAATGATTTCGCCACCATCATACGACATTTGTTCTGAGATAATTTTCAATAAAGTAGATTTCCCTGCTCCATTTCTGCCAACTAGAGCAATTCTATCTTTTGATTGTACTTCTAATTTAATATTAGATAAAATAAGATCAGCACCATAATACTTAGTAAGTTGGTTGACTTGAAGTAGTATCATATCGGTTCACCTCTTCAAATCATAGTTTAGCTTATACAGTGTCAAACGAGCAACAAATCTCCTTTTTCTACAAAAATAAATATCTTCGTAAACTTTTTTGTATTAAAATATATATTAAGTCGGGGGATGAATACAGATGTCCTTTACTCATTTTAATGAAGAAGGCCGTGCGAAAATGGTGGATATCACCGAAAAAAATGAAACAACTCGTACTGCCATTGCCCATTCTAGCATACAAGTAAATGAAGAAATCTATACAAAAATTAAAGAAAATAAAATGAAAAAGGGCGATGTATTAGCCGTTGCTCAAGTAGCCGGAGTGATGGCAGCCAAGAAAACATCCGAATGGATTCCAATGTGTCATCCATTAATGCTAAAGGGTGTGGATATTTCTTTTTCATGGGAAGAGAAATCCTCTGAGTATATTTTACATATCGAAACAACTGTTAAAACAAAAGGAAGTACAGGTGTCGAGATGGAGGCTTTAACAGCAGCAACAGCTACGGCATTAACGGTTTATGATATGTGTAAAGCTGTGGATAAAGGAATGATTATTGGTCGAACGTATTTAGTTGAGAAAACTGGAGGAAAAAGCGGAGATTTTCGAAGAAAGGAAAATATTGACTAAGGAAAGAGCGGGGGGATGGTATGACTTTTGATAAAAATAAAATACCGCAAGCGACTGCTAAACGCTTGCCGTTATATTATCGGTTTATAGCAAATCTACATGCTTCTGGGAAGCAACGAGTATCCTCAAAAGAATTAAGTGATGCGGTAAAAGTAGACTCAGCCACAATTCGCCGTGATTTTTCTTATTTTGGTGCCCTTGGCAAAAAAGGTTATGGGTACAATGTCAATTATTTATTGTCCTTCTTTAGGCAGACATTAAGCCAGGATGAAGTGGTGAAGGTATGCTTAATCGGGGTCGGAAATTTAGGAACAGCCTTTTTGCATTATAATTTTATGAAAAATAATAATTCTAAAATTGTGATGGCATTTGATGTTGACCCGGGGAAGGTCGGCACGGATATCGGAGGTGTTCCGATTTATCATTTAGATGATTTAGAAAGCAAAATCACCGGTGAATTGGAAGTTGCCATTTTAACCGTTCCTGTACAGGTATCCCAGCCCATAACAGACCGCCTTGTTACTTCAGGGATAAAAGGAATTTTGAATTTTACACCTGCAAGACTGAATGTTCCGGAAGATATCAGGATTCATCATATTGATTTAGCGGTTGAACTGCAGTCATTAATTTATTTTTTAAAACATTATCCATTAAGTTAGTTTGCTCAAAAGTACACATAGAAAAACGGCTGTCTCTATTTAGAGGCAGCCGTTTAAAATTCGCTTCTTTTATGATTTTCTTTTATCCATCACTTTTTTGAATAAAATAAAACGTATCGCTGTTGAAAAATCAAAGGTTGCAATAATCATTAATAGTATCGTAGAAAAATTCCAAATCGTCTCCTCAGCGCTTTGGATCGCTAAATATGTAAAGAGGGCACCCATTGCTACGTATATAAGTGCCATTGTATATGGTGATGTTCTCATTGTAAAAATCCTCCAACAAAGCTTTGCATCTGTTCATATTGTTTCTGCAGCCTCTCCATATCATCTGCAAAAAGAATTCGCACTAATACAACAAAGGTATTCATGGAGACGTGTGCCACAATGGGTACGAGTATTCTTTTTGTTTTGACATAAAGAAAGGAAAACACTAGCCCCATTGCCGCATAAATGATAATATGCGTAAAGTCAAAGTGAACAGCTGCAAATATTAAAGAGCTGATGATAGCGGCAATCCAAAAATTAAATCTTGTATATAAACTGCCAAAGATGATTTGACGAAAAATAATTTCTTCAAAAATTGGACCCACTACAGATGTAACAATAATAAAAATTGGTGTTTCCATCGCAATTTCTACTAAAATCTCTGTATTTTCAGAGCCCATTTCGAATCCAAGCATCATTTCAATTTGTGCAGCAATAATTTGTGCAAAAAATGCAAGAAAGACCCCGGTAATTGCCCAACCAGCTGCTGCAGTCTTTGAAACCCTATTACTCGTCTTATGACGTTCTTTGATGTCGGGTATTAATAACAAAATGACTATGAGTAAACCGGCACTAAAGCTTATGACCGTCCAAATGGCCACCGCATCATCCTTTGAGATCCCATTTCGAAGCAGCAAATCCACACCAAACAAGATCCCTGAAAATTGGACAAAAATATACATTAATATAGTAAGCAAGTATCTGCTTTTCAATGTTATACCCCTTTATGTTTAATCAGATGAACCACTCTTGTATTTTAACATAATTATTTTAAAAGCTATAAAAAGATGATTGATTTTTCGGCATTTCGTTAATAATGTTCAAGTAGGTTAATTTTTACAAAAAAAATATAGATTTTACTTGCAAAAATCTAGTTATTTATTTATCATAATAAATGTGTTAGCACTCAAGTCTGATGAGTGCTAATAAATCAAATTAATTTAAAATTTATCTTAGGAGGGTGTTTCACTTGTTAAAACCATTAGGTGATCGTGTTGTTATTGAGCTTGTTGAAGCAGAAGAAAAGACTGCAAGCGGTATTGTTTTACCAGACACTGCGAAGGAAAAGCCGCAAGAAGGTCGTGTTGTAGCTGTAGGAACTGGCCGTGTATTAGATAACGGAGAGAAAGTTGCTTTAGAAGTTAAAGAAGGCGACCGCATCATTTTCTCTAAATACGCTGGTACAGAAGTGAAATATGAAGGTAAAGAATATTTAATTATTCGCGAGAATGATGTTTTAGCAATTGTTGGCTAAGTGGTCTTGAACGCGGAATGATAGAGATTTTTCGTGAGATAGATCTACTAGTCTTTTTACATAGTAGATCACCCTTGACTAATAGAATCGATTAATAATTTTGAGGAGGTATTACTTAAATGGCTAAAGAAATTCAATTTAGTGAAGATGCTCGTCGTGCGATGCTACGTGGTGTAGACGCATTAGCAAACGCAGTTAAAGTAACGCTTGGACCTAAAGGACGCAATGTTGTATTAGAGAAAAAATTCGGTTCTCCATTAATTACAAATGATGGTGTAACAATCGCAAAAGAAATCGAATTACCAGATGCATTCGAAAATATGGGTGCAAAATTAGTTGCTGAAGTAGCTAGCAAAACAAACGACATTGCTGGTGACGGTACTACTACTGCAACTGTTCTTGCTCAAGCTTTAATCCGTGAAGGTTTAAAGAACGTAACTGCTGGTGCTAACCCAATGGGCATCAAAAAAGGTATTGAAAAAGCAACTCAAGCTGCTGTTGAAGAATTAAAAGCGATCTCTAAGCCAATCCAAGGTAAAGAATCTATCGCTCAAGTTGCAGCTATTTCAGCTGACAATGATGAAGTAGGTCAATTAATTGCTGAAGCAATGGAGCGCGTTGGAAACGACGGCGTTATCACAATAGAAGAATCAAAAGGCTTCACAACTGAATTAGAAGTTGTAGAAGGTATGCAATTTGACCGTGGCTACTCTTCACCTTACATGGTAACAAATTCAGAAAAAATGGAAGCTGTTCTTGAAAACCCATATATTCTTATCACTGATAAGAAAATTGCTAGCATTCAAGAAATCTTACCAGTATTAGAACAAGTCGTTCAACAAGGTAAGCCATTATTAATGATCGCTGAAGATGTTGAAGGTGAAGCACTAGCAACATTAGTAGTTAACAAGCTTCGCGGTACATTCAACGCAGTAGCTGTTAAAGCTCCTGGCTTTGGTGACCGTCGTAAAGCAATGCTAGAAGATATCGCTATCTTAACTGGTGGTCAAGTAATCACTGAAGATATCGGTTTAGATCTTAAAGCTGCAACTATTGAACAATTAGGTCGTGCCTCAAAAGTTGTTGTTACTAAAGAAAACACAACAATCGTAGAAGGCGCTGGCGACTCTGCTAATATTTCAGGTCGTGTAAACCAAATCCGCAAACAAATGGAAGAAACAACTTCTGAGTTTGATAAGGAAAAATTACAAGAGCGCTTAGCTAAACTTGCTGGCGGTGTAGCTGTAATCAAAGTTGGTGCTGCAACTGAAACTGAATTAAAAGAGAAGAAGCTTCGCATCGAAGACGCATTAAACGCTACTCGTGCAGCAGTAGAAGAAGGTATCGTTGCTGGTGGTGGTACAGCTCTAGTTAACGTGTACAAAAAAGTAGCTGCTCTTGAGTTAGTAGGTGACGAAGAAACTGGTAAAAACATCGTATTACGTGCATTAGAAGAGCCAGTTCGTCAAATCGCTGCTAACGCTGGTTTAGAAGGTTCTGTAATCGTAGAGCGTCTTAAAAATGAAGCAGTTGGCATTGGTTTCAATGCTGCAACTGGCGAGTGGGTAAACATGGTTGAAGCTGGTATCGTTGATCCAACTAAAGTAACTCGTTCTGCATTACAAAACGCAACATCTGTAGCGGCTATGTTCTTAACAACAGAAGCAGTAGTTGCTGACATCCCTGAAAAAGAAGCTCCAGGAATGCCTGACATGGGCGGCATGGGCGGCATGGGGATGATGTAATTTAACCACTCATTTATGAGAACTGGTTAAGTGCATTTTTCGACTAAACTGTGAAATAGTCATGTAAATAATTTATATCAATAGCAATAACCACTTCCTATAAAAAATTAGGGAGTGGTTTTTTTGTTGTTAAAATTTGCTTATCAAGACTTTTTAGATGACAGGCGTTTCAAGACCACGACCTATTCATGTCCGACAATATCTCCAACAAATACTCCCACTTTATAAGAAATACAATGATTGGGTAATGAAGTAGATAAAAAAAGGATTGAGGAGGGGTTAGGGCAAACGACCAAAAACAAAAATGGTTCATCCCTTAAAAAATGGGTAAATTAATTATTAAATACATTGATGCAGATGGAGGGTTCATGATGAAAATACAATTAAATGCTTCAGAAATTGCAAATCTCTGGACAACGTATATGAATAATTTAATGTATATTTTTTCCATACCTTATTACATGAAAAAATGTGAGGATGAAGAGATTTGTTCCATTATAGAATTAACATTAGAAATTTCGCAGGAGATTGTTGTTAATATAGAAGAAATATTAAAACAAGAAAACTTTCCTTTGCCATTAGGATTTACTGAAGAAGATGTAGATTTAAATGCCCCTCGGTTATATTCCGACCAATTTGCTCTTATTCAATATAATGCTTTAGCTGAGAATGGATTAGAGTTTTACGGTCTTTCGTTAGTGAATTCAACTCGATTGGATGTCCGTGACTTTTTTACTCATTGTGTTTCTTTAACTACAAAACTTTATAATCAAAGTAAAGATTTATTGGTAAAAAGAGGATTAGCAAATTCTGCACCAACTATTCCTATACCCGAAAAAGCAGATTTTGTACATCAACAAGGATTTTTAACGGGCTGGTTTGGCGATAGAAGACCTTTAAATGCGATTGAAATCAATCAATTAGTTTTTAATATTAGAGGGGTAGCATTGGCAGGAGCAAAGCTCATGTCGTACAGTCAAATAGCAAAATCAAAAGACCTTCGTGACTTTTTTATTAGAGGAAAGGAAATGTGTGATAAACACATTGAAGTATTTACATCATTACTAAGAGAAGATGATTTGCCTTCCCTAACAACTTACGAATCTGAAGTAACGAACTCAACCATACCCCCTTTTAGCGATAAAATGATGATGTTTTTCATTATGACAATAGGTGCTGTGTTCATAAGCAAGTACGGCTCTGCAATAGGTTTATGTAACAGACGAGATATTGGGCTACATTTTACACGTTTATTGGCGGAAACAGCCAAATATTTAGAAGATACTGCTAATATTATGATAAAAAATGGGTGGATGGAGCAACCTCCTCAAGCTACAGCTCGAAAAGCGTTAGGAGAAAACAGATAGAAAGAAGTCTGCATTTGTTGAACTGAGCGGGTGCAAGAGTTGAACAACAAATCTTAAAGGACTTGGTACTCTTCAAGTCCTTTTTCGTCTTATTAAACCCCTTAATCGGAAGGTGTAGCGGGTCATAAAGGTCATTCTGTAAGCCTGCTGTGGAGTTTTTGTTAGCATGTTGTGCTACAGAAACCATACACATTCACAAACAAGCATTCGGTAAATTGAATTTTTAATCCCCTAAAAAGATTACTTTTCATCTGTCGTCCATTTCAGAACATTTTTAACATTTACCTTTATTTGGTATAATGATTACGTGGGCATTAAGGAGTCAATGGAATTGATTTGTAGTATAAATAGAAACGGGTGAAGTTATGGGATTAGAAAAACAATTAAAATTAGAAGAACCCTATACACCAGGGGTGGAAAAAGAGTCTTTTGCACGAATTAGGAGAATTATTTCAGCGCCAAAGGAATTTGCATTAAGGAATGTATTTTATGATGAAAAAACTTTAAGACCAATATAATCGACAGGTGATTAGCGCACTTGTCGTTTTTGTTCAATTAGTGAGAGGAAATTTTCTATGGACAGACAAGAACGTAATGAAAATGAAGAATATTTTGATGAGCCTTCTTTGGAAGATTTTTTACCGAATGAAGAAGATAAAATAGTAAAAGACAGGCAAATCAAGCGCCAATCCTTGATCCGTAAATTCATTGTAATAATACTAGTGATCGCTTTACTTATCAGCCTCAATCAAGTATGGCCAAGAGTGATCAATTTTTCCTCTATTAAATTTTTACAAAAATCAAGTGAGCTTTCAAAAAAAGATGACATTAAGGAGTATAAGGAAGCCGTTGTCACCATTCAAGATCAGTACACAAAGGGAACTGGTTTTAATATCTCTGAAACTGGTTTAATTGTCATGAATAAACATGTCGTTGATGATATGCACCCCATCACTGTGATTTTTCCGAACGGAGAATGGATGGCGGCGGAGATTATATCTGCTGAAACTGATATAGATCTTGCATTTTTAAAGATTAACGGTGAGAAGTTGCCACACATTTCCCTAAGTGAACCTGATGCATG
>JAEWMK010000099.1 GCA_023457235.1 Bacillota bacterium | reverse complement strand
CCTGTACACAGAACCGCAACCCGTTCCGGCATCATTGTATTGATTAAATTGGGCTCAATAATCATTCCTTCGGGTACATCTAAATAGCCCCGCTCAATTGCAACTTGGACAACGTTCACCATACTTCGTCCAAGCAGCGCCAGCTTTCGGTTTGTGATCTTACATGCTTCTACGACTTGTTGGATGCGATTAATATTGGACGCGAATGTTGAAAGAACTACTCTTCCTTCTGCTTTTAAAAATGCTTCTAATACATGATCACCAACTATTCTTTCAGATGGCGTTAATCCAGGACGTTCCGCATTCGTACTTTCTGACAATAGCAATAACACGCCGTCTTTACCAATATCCGCCATTTTATGAATTTCCGAATATTCATTATTAGCCGGAGTTAAATCAAACTTAAAATCACCGGTATGGACAATTTTTCCTTCCGGTGTATCAAAAACAATCCCGAGACAATCAGGGATACTGTGGTTTACTTTAAAAAAGCTAACACGGATGTCGCTAAATGATAAAGTAGAGTTGCTGTCAATTTCCTTTAGTTCAGCCTCTCTTAGAAGATGATGTTCTTCAAGCTTTAATTCAATTAAGCCTAATGTAAACCGTGTTGCATAAACAGGTACATTCAGTTTCTTTAAAAAATACGGCACCCCGCCGATATGGTCCTCATGACCATGGGTTACAATCAACGCCTTAACCTTGTTTTTGTTTTCTTCCAAATAAGACATATCCGGGATAATTAAATCAATCCCTAACAAGCTTTCATCAGGAAATTTATTGCCACAGTCAACGACGATAATATCGTTTGAGTTTTCGATGATATACATGTTTTTGCCAATCTCATTCATGCCACCCAATGCAAATATCGATAATACATTCTCTTTTTCGCTCATGTTTATCCTCCCGCAATCCATAATTAATTGTAGTATATCCGTTTGGGAGATTTTTCATTAAAAAAACACATAGATACATGAATAAATAAATAAGTGTAGTTTTTCAAGTTTTTATATTTTACACTTTCTCGATGATGTTTTAAAATAGGCTAAAATGGGGTAAAAGGAGTTTAAAAATGAATAATAAAATCGATATAATTGCACGAAGAATACTTGGTTGGAAGCTTAATAGATGGGATCGTTGGTATGATCATGAGAATGGTATTTTCATACATGAATCAGAATTCCAGCCGGAAAAAGAGCTTGACCATGCAATGAAAATCGTTAAAAAACTAGAAACGTTCGGGTATACATACACTGCAAAAGATGAAAAAAATGTTTGCTTTAACGGAGTATGTGGTACAGGGGAAACGTTAGCACAAGCGATTACGAATGCAGCCTTTGAACTGGCTGATAATCCCGCAATCGATCCGGGTTGGCTTTAAGATTAATTAAGGACAAAAGCAGAGGGTTCTCCTCTGCTTATTTTTTATTGCATTAGTGTCTTAACTCTATTAAATAAAGGGGATTACCTTCTGGATCACTGAAGTAGGCAATTTTAGTTGCTCCTTCCTCCATGATAGGTTGGAATTTAACTCCACGGGATTCTAACAATTCAACTACTGAATCTAGTTCTTGCACTTCCAACGCGATATGAATGCTTCCTGATTTTCCTGAATGTGACGCTTGTCCTTCACGAGGTTGCACTAGTCCAATTGACAATCCTGGTGCTTCAACCTGAACCAGATGCCCTTCTATTTTGAACTGTACCTTTAAGCCGAGTGTTTCCACGTAAAATTGTTCTGCCTTTATTAAATCTTCTACTTCTATTGTCACAGCACCACTCTTGAACATTTTTTATTCCTCCATTATTTTCAATTCTTTCTAATTATATTTAATAATTCGTTTTGTTTGCAATTGCTATGCTTTTTCGGAATAGACTTATTTTATGAGAAAATAATAATTGAATTAGGGGAGGTCATATTTTATTAAATTTGGTTTAATATGATAATATTGGAAAAAGAAACTATATGGGAGGAATCAATGATGTTACCGAACTTTGAAGAAAATCTACACAAATACGCAAAACTTCTAGTAGCAAAAGGTCTAAATGTGCAGCCAGGGGATTGGGTAAAGATGACCATCACAGTGGATCAAGCAACTTTAGCACGTCATGTTACGAAAGAAGCTTACGCCTTAGGTGCTGAAAAGGTAATTGTGAAATGGTCGGATGATGAAATTACGAAATTGCATTATCTTCACCAACCTACAGAAGTGTTAACCAACATTCCGCAATATGAAATTGACGAATCGGAAGACCATGTATTGAATCATAAGGTTTGCCGACTTTCCATCATTTCAAGTGACCCAGGTCTATTAAATGAAATTGATCCTGCAAAAGTGGCTACTTACCAATCGGTGTTTGGCAAAGCGTACCATGTACAACGAAAAGCCACACAAAATAATGATTTGAAATGGACAGTTGCAGCTGCTGCCGGTGCTGGTTGGGCTGCTAAAGTATTTCCTAATCTTTCAACATCTGAAGAACAAGTGGATGCATTATGGGATCAAATTTTCAAAACATGCCGTGTCTATGAGGCTAATCCTATTGCGGCATGGGATGCCCATAAGGAAACGTTGGATGAAAAAGCGTCGAAACTAAATGAAATTCAGTTTGATGCGATTCACTACACTGCACCTGGTACCGATTTGACTTTGGGTTTACCTAAAAACCATATTTGGGCAAGTGCGGGTAGTACAGATCCGAAAGGAACAGAATTTATCGCCAATATGCCAACTGAGGAAGTGTTCTCTGCCCCTGACACACATCGTATGGATGGTGTCGTACGTAGCACGAAACCACTTAGTTATGCAGGTACATTAATTGAAGGAATCGAAGTTCATTTCAAAGATGGCAAGATCGTAGACATCTCTGCTGAAAAAGGCGATGAAACCATTAAAAAGCTAGTCTTTGACAATGACGGTGGTACAGGATTAGGGGAACTTGCATTGGTCCCAGATCCATCGCCAATTTCACAATCAGGGATCACATTCTTCAATACGCTTTTCGATGAAAATGCATCGAACCATTTGGCAATTGGTTCCGCCTACCCTACAAATATTCAAGGTGGTACTGAGATGAGTCAAGAGGAATTATTAGCACATGGGATGAACACAGGAACGGTACATGTGGACTTCATGATCGGTTCAAAGGAAATGAATATTGACGGTATAAAACAAGACGGTACCATTGTTCCAATTTTCCGTAATGGGGACTGGGCAATTTAGGTTTTCAGTTTTAATCAAAAATAATGCTCCTACTATAATCGATTCATGATTAAGAGTAGGAGCATTTTGTTTTGTTTTCTGTTTATATAGCGAAAATCAGGTTCAAAATAAATAACATATTTAATCATGTAATTTAATACACATTTTAATACACGAGTAATTGTGTTAAACATAAAATGATTGGTATAATGGAGGTGTAAAAAAATATGGAAGAAAAGAGGTTGAACGAATTGACTCAAGAAATACTCGACAAAGTTGAACAAATTAGAAGTGGCTTTAAAATGGGGAGTCGTGTTGGTGTAACAGCATTAGGTCGTTCAACACAATGGCGTGAAGAACTGGAAAAATTATCCGCGATGGAAGTAACGGATAGAGACCAAACAGCAGCTATATTATTATCACCCGATGCTTTTAAAGCTATATTGACTTATTTGGATCAAGTAGATCGGGAACGTGAGCAATTGCAACTTGAAGTTTTATTTGAAGCTCGCAAGGATATGAATGATTGGGATTCAGGTGATAGTTTGGCGGCAAAAACACTTCAAATCTTAGATGAAAGAGAAGATCAAATCCGGGGATTGCTAGATGACCATAAGTAAGCAACTACTAGCAGATGCAATTAAAGCGATTTCTTCGGTAAGTGGTATGCAAATGGATGCACAAACACTTGCTGAAGATGTCGTACTTGTCGCCCTCGTTTACGATGAAGACCAAATTTTCAATACTGCGATAACAAATATAGTAGATGCACTCAATCTTATTGTTAAGAATAAAAATATCGGAACACCACTTGTAGGAAATTTAAGTGGGTGGATTTCTTTTCATTTTCAAAGTCAACGAACTCAAGGACATCCGGCAGATCTTCGAATCGCATACCAAGATATTGGGACAGCTATTCAAGTAAAGGGATTTGGAAATAGGTTCTTGCCTAGCGACTTTTATAAAAAATTATATGGAAGATAGTCCAGTAAAATGGGAAATTTTAATTAGTTTAAGTTGAGTGGTAGGGAAATGACAGTAAATGCTTCAAATGGTGTACAGAAAGAATAAAAAGGTGTTTCCCCACTTTAAGCATGCAGGGGAAAGCACCTTTACCCATATTTATAATTAATAGAAACAATTGAATGAATCTTATTGTTAAATTCTAAATAGCCTCAGCTTCTTCATTGTTTACCGTTACATTTCTTTTTTTCTTCTTAAATTGTCCAACAATACTAAAGACAATTATAAGCATACAAATAATCATAATTGTACATGAAATAGGCCTCATAAAAAAGATTAAAATACCTTGTTCAGATATTGTTAATGTTTGTAGCAATGAAGTTTCAAGTTGAGTACCTAAAACAAATGTTAAAATGGTTGCTGCAATTGGAAAGTCAACCTTTATCATAAAATAACCAATAACTCCAAACAGGATCATCATACCTACATCCCATAAACTATTTCTAATTGCAAAGCTTCCAACTATTATTATCATTAATACAATTGGAAATATCAAATGATATGGAACCAATGTTATTTTTGCCCACAAACCAGCTAAGGGTAAGTTAAAAATTAAAAGAACAACATTCCCTATGAACATACTTGCAATGATTCCCCATACAATATCTGGCTGATCCTTAAAAAGAGAAGGACCGGGTGTTAAGCCATGTGTGATAAAAGCACCTAAAAGAACTGCTACAGTAGGTGAACTTGGGAGCCCTAAAGTAAATAGTGGGATTAGAGAAGCACCGCTGTGAGCATTATTTGCTGTTTCCGG
Organism: Bacillota bacterium; assembly: GCA_023457235.1. Lineage (GTDB taxonomy): Bacteria > Bacillota > Bacilli > Bacillales > Bacillaceae_J > Schinkia. The sequence continues at coordinate 739 of JAEWMK010000099.1, read as the reverse complement.
ACCAGCCACTCCTTCTATTGCCCCCTGACCAAAACGATAGGGATCCTTTGAAACCTTTTTTTCTAATGAATAGGACATTAGGGAAGAAACAGCTGCATTTGAGCCTGGGATTAAACCAAGAATAAAACCTAAAACTGTTCCTCTGCCAATTGCTCCAGATGTTGGCTTCCACTCTTTTCTATTTGGAAATAATCCTTTTACTTTAGGTGGTTTCTCCCTTTTCATTGGATTTTCCATATTGGATAAAATTTCAGATATCCCGAATAAACCTATAGCCAAAACAGTAAAATCTATTCCTTCTAATAATTGATTTTGATTAAATACAAACCTAACCGCTCCTGAAGCAGGATCCATGCCTATTGTAGCTAACAGTAGGCCAAAGATTGCTGCAATTAATCCTTTAATTAAAGAAGATCCCATTAATCCAACTAAAGTCAGCATCCCTAATAACATTAGAGCAAAGATTTCTGGGGGGCCAAATTTCAGTCCAACTTTTGATAAAAGTGGGCCTAGTAATGTTAACCCTAGAACAAGCATCAATTCCACCGATAAAAGAGCCAATTGCTGCCACAGATAGTTTCTTCCGTTCCTAGAATAAACTAATTTATTTTATCATATTAACCTCCATTCCTCCGCTATCGCTGGCGGCACAAATAGTAATGAAAATGATGTTCGGAAACACCACTTTTTGCTATGATTAAATTAAGGAGAAGATATACTACAAAGCACGATGGAGTGA
>JAEWMK010000098.1 GCA_023457235.1 Bacillota bacterium | reverse complement strand
GCTTCAGGTGATAATACATGCGGTGGTTTTGAACCAATAATCCCAGGGATATTTCCCTTTTTCGTCATGATCGTTACACGTTGGGCCAACATAACCTGTGACCACCAGCCGCCCACTGTTTGAAACTTTAGAAAGCCTTTTTCAGTAATTTGTGTGACCATGAATCCAACTTCATCCAAATGTCCGGCCACCATAATTTTTGGGCCGTCCTCTTTACCAACCTTTTTCGCAATGAGGCTGCCAAGATTGTCAGATGTTATCTCATCCGCATATGGAGAAATGTATTTTTTCATGACCTCCCGAACTTCCCGCTCATCGCCAGGAATCCCTTTAGCATCTGTTAACTCTTTTAGCATCGTTAGCGTTTCATCCAATTGTTTTGCCATATGTATAAATGCTCCTTTCCTACTGTCTCTTTACTTTAAATTAACGAAAGCATACGTCTTGCACATTATTGTCCAGCTCCAGCGCCCAGCGCTTCCGCTTTTCTTAATATCCCGTATTTTGACGCTCGTGATTCACTTCATTTTTCAATTTGTATGCTTTTTCGATATCGTCTGGAGAAAATCCTAATAGTCTTCCTAATAATATGTATTCGTTGAATATTTTATGGTAGTTTTCCAAATTTAGTTGTTTACGAAAATCTATAATACTTGCATATACTAATTGAAATTGCTCTACTAAGTTCCTGTATTCATCTTTCGGGTTCAAGGTAACCTGATCTTGTATTTTCAACTCCAACCCGATCGATAAAATAAAATGAATGCCATCCACATATTCCTCTAAAATAACATCCCGTGCAGCCGCTGGCTTTTTGCTCCAAAACTTAAAACAACGTGTTTCATTAGCCAGTTCACCAAGCTCAACTAATAATGCCATTATTTTTTTATCCATTAACTCTGCTTGTCCAAGTCCATGCTCTTTTTCGATTCTTGTGTCCAATTCCCTTTGTAGTTCAAATAATGTTGTTAACACCAAAATCCCCTCTATCCTTCTCTAGATATTCATATTATACCAAATCATAAAAAAATTATTGCATTATGAAACTTCCTTCGTCGTTTATCCGTATAATATAATTATAATGACAAAGCTTTTTTTGAATGGAGGGGTTTTTTTATGTTTGGCGTCATCTTATTTAGACTATTAATTCTCGCATTAATTATATTCCTTATTGTGAAAACGATTAAATATATTGCAAACCCCAAGCGAAAATTAGAATTGGCCCACGAACAAAAGCAATTTTATTTTTGGGACATCCATGAAAACGTTAGAAAAAACTTTCTACTTACATATAAAGGTGTTTTGTTTGAAGGGGAAAAATATTTAGGTACGACAGACAATGCCTTTGAAGTCGTCTCCGTGTTTATTTGGGCCAAGGATCCTGATAAATTGCAAGGATTAGAGCGTGAGGACTTTTTAAAAATACAAGAAGAGGTTAAAAAACATTATCCAAATGCCCGCATCGACTGGAAAAATCCAATTCGAAACTTTTTGAATAAGATTGAATAGATAGGGGCCTAGCAGCGTATTTGACATATTATCAGCCATAACACCTTAATTCACCCTTGTTCATACGCCAGAAACCATGATTAGGGTAGAATTAGAGCATTATTCTACCCTGTTCAAGCGCCAGAAACCATGATTAAGGTAGAATTAGAGCGTTATTCTACCCTGTTCAAGCGCCAGAAACCATGAATTAGGGTAGAATTAGAGCATTATTCTACCCTTATTAAGGACTGAAATGCTTCAATAGGGAAGATATATGAGGTCCTCCTACTGTATTACTGGCGCTTACGGCGTATGGAGACAGTCACCACTACGGGTACTACTGATGCATCACTGCTGTTACAACTTCCGTTACTACTGCAGGGTAGTGCAAAGTACTCTACGCCAGAAAATAGATTGCGTACCCATAAAATAATAGATTTAATAATATGATGAGTGGCATGCCAATGGTAAACGTTTTGTGCTTTGTTTTATGATGGTAGATCCTCATTCCTAAGTACACCCCTATTGCACCACCCAGTATGCCAATAATCCAAAATCTCTTTTCAGGGATTCTCCAATGCCCTTGTTGTGAATATCTTTTATCTTTTGCCATTGATATAAAACCGTAACCATTGAAAATAAAAAAATAGGCTAGTAATATATTCAGTTCATTCATTTTATCCCACTCTCCCTTCACCAAGAAAAAAGGTCATCCCAGCAAAAGCGGAATGACCTTTTTATTATCATAATTATTGAATGCTTGCTTTAGCTTTTGATGCTAATTCTGCAAATGCTTTTTCGTCACTTACAGCAAGCTCAGCTAACATTTTGCGGTTGATTTCGATGCCAGCAACCTTTAGGCCGTGCATCATGCGGCTGTATGAAAGACCGTTCAAACGTGCAGCTGCATTGATACGTGTAATCCAAAGCTTACGGAAGTCGCGTTTCTTTTGACGACGGTCACGATAAGCATACATCAAAGACTTCATTACTTGTTGTTTTGCAACTTTAAATAATGTATGTTTTGAACCGAAATAACCTTTTGCTAATTTTAATACGCGTTTACGACGACGACGCGTTACAGTACCACCTTTAACTCTTGGCATGTGATTCCCTCCTAAGATCTATGTCCGAAATAATATCTGCTATTTTTTCCGTGAATGTTTAATTAAGTATCTCTTATAAGTTAGAGATCATTTGCTTGATGCGCTTATAGTCACCAGCACTTACTAAAGCACCTTTACGAAGCTTACGCTTTGCTTTTTGCTCTTTATTTGCAAATAAGTGGCTAGTATATGCGTGTGAACGCTTCACTTTGCCGCTTCCAGTTTTTTTGAAACGCTTTGCTGAACCTCTATGAGTTTTCATTTTTGGCATGGGATTTCCTCCTTAGAATCATTGTTGTATTGAGTAATGCATCAATTATTACTTTTACTTACTCTCAGTTTTAGGCGCTAATACGATAAACATACTGCGACCTTCCATTTTCGGTCTTTGTTCAACAACGCTAACCTCTGCACATTGCTCAGCCAGACGATCGAGAACTCTTTGACCGATTTCTTTATGTGTAATTGCACGACCTTTGAAACGAATACTAGCTTTTACTTTATCGCCTTTTTCAAGGAACTTTATTGCATTACGAAGCTTCGTATTAAAATCATGTTCTTCAATAGTTGGACTTAAGCGTACTTCCTTAATACTGATAACCTTTTGATTTTTACGTGCTTCCTTATCTTTTTTCTGCTGCTCATAACGAAATTTACCATAATCCATTATGCGGCAAACAGGTGGTTTTGCATTTGGTGCAACCATCACTAAATCTAGGTTAGCAGTTTGCGCCATTTCCAAAGCTTCGTTTCTCGACTTAATACCGATTTGATCGCCATTAGCACCAACGAGTCGAACTTCACGTGCGCGAATTTCCTCGTTAATAAATAGGTCTTTACTAATAATTAGCCACCTCCAGGGTTTTTTCACTGAATTTTTCGTTTGGGCGACGTTTTAATTACATAAAAAAACATCGGCATACATACTACACCCACGATTCACGATCTTTATTATTTAAGATTGCGTATAACCTGTCAACAACGTCTTAAGTAGCGTCAATCAGGTGAGAAGCGGGTGCCTCTACTTTTTCCACAAAGAAATATTCAATTGGACCTTTTAACGGTAACATATTAAACCATTTGTGTCAACATACAAAACTAATTTATTAGCAACGCTATATATATTACATGATGATTGAAAAAGTTTCAAGCGTTTTTTCTTGTTAAAAAACGGTATTGGATAATATTTGTCTAAAACCGGATAATATGAGAGAAATTCGTAAAAAAAAAGACGGGACTGACTCTGTTTAAGCCAGCCCCTTTCCAATGATTTCTTATTCTGATTTTCCTTTTCGTTGCACTTCAGCCTTAAGTGATTCCACAAATTGATCAAATGAAATTGTTTCAGAGTTGTTTTGTCCATATTTACGAACATTCACACTTTGATCTTTGATTTCATTATCGCCAACTACAAGCATGTAAGGAATCTTTTGCATTTGTGCTTCACGGATCTTATAGCCGATTTTTTCATCGCGCTCATCAATCTCTACACGGAAGCCTTCAAATTGTAATTTTTCCTGAACTTGCTTTGCATACTCGAGATGTACTTCGCTTGATACAGGAATAACTTTTGCTTGTACCGGTGCTAACCATGTTGGGAAAGCCCCTTTGTACTCTTCGATTAGGAAGGCTACAAATCGTTCCATTGTTGATACAACACCACGGTGAATAACAACCGGACGATGCTGCTTTCCGTCTTCGCCAACATATGTTAAATCAAAACGTTCTGGTAATAAGAAGTCCAATTGTACTGTAGACAATGTTTCATCTTTACCTAATGCTGTCTTCACTTGTACGTCAAGCTTCGGACCATAGAAGGCTGCTTCCCCTTCTGCTACATAATAGTCAAGACCCATATCATCCATGGCCTCTTTTAACATGGATTGTGCTTTTTCCCACATTGCATCATCATCAAAATACTTTTCTTTATCTTGAGGATCACGATACGATAACCGGAAAGCATAATCCTTAAAATCAAAGTCTTTATAAACAGCTAAAATTAAGTTAACTACACGCTTAAATTCATCCTTAATTTGATCCGAACGTACAAAAATATGAGCATCGTTTAAAGTCATCCCGCGTACACGTTGTAACCCGGATAGTGCACCCGACATTTCAAATCGATGCATCATTCCAAGCTCCGCAATCCGAATCGGCAACTCACGATAGCTATGCATACTGTTTTTGTACACCATCATATGGTGAGGACAGTTCATTGGACGAAGCACTAATGATTCATTACTATCCATTTCCATCGGCGGGTACATATCCTCTTGATAATGATCCCAGTGGCCGGAAGTTTTATAAAGTTCCACATTTGCCAGAACAGGTGTATAGACATGGCTATATCCTAGTCTTTCTTCTAAATCTACAATATATCTTTCGATTTGGCGGCGAATTGTTGCACCCTTTGGAAGCCATAGTGGCAAACCCTGCCCAACTAATTGTGATACAGCAAATAAATTCAACTCTTTACCAAGCTTGCGATGATCACGTTCTTTAGCTTCTTCAAGCAATCTCAAATGCTCATCCAATTGTGCTTTCTTTGGAAAAGCAGTTCCGTAAATACGTTGCAACATTTTATTATTGCTGTCACCACGCCAATAAGCACCGGCAATGTTCATTAATTTAAATACTTTAAGTTTTCCTGTTGAAGGCACGTGAACACCACGACAAAGATCAAAGAATTCACCTTGTGAATAAATAGTAATCTTTTCTCCTTCAGGAATGGCACTAATTAGCTCTACCTTTAGTGGATCGCCAATTTCCTCATACATTTTAATCGCTTCTTCGCGTGTTACCTCTTGGCGTTCAACTGGCAAATTGGAATCAATAATTCGCTGCATTTCTTTTTCGATTTTTGGAAGGTCTTCCGGTGTTAATGGTTGTTCCATATCGATATCATAGTAAAAACCACTTTCAATAACAGGTCCAACCCCTAATTTTACATCGCCATATAAACGCTTGATTGCTTGTGCCATTAAATGCGCTGTACTATGGCGTAAAATTTCTAGACCATCTGCTGTGTCATATGTGATGATTTCGATTGCTCCATCCTCAGTGATTGGAGTACGCAAATCAATTGCTTTTCCATTTAATTTCCCTGCTAAAGCATTTTTCTTTAATCCTGAACTAATAGAAGCTGCGATTTCTTCTGTAGTTGTTCCATTTGGAAACTCCTTCACAGCACCATCTGGAAACGAAACTTTAATTACTTCTGACATTTCTTACACTCCTTTTTCTTTAGAAAAATAAAAAAACACCCATCCCTAAAATAAGGGACGAGTGTTATGTCTCGTGGTTCCACCCTTCTTCCCACATCCGACAATTGATGAACTTCGAATCTCGTCGTCAGTTCGCTTTTCCGGTACTCACGTAGGAAAAGCCTACGCTCCGTTCCTCAAAGCTACACTTCCTAGATCTTCTCGTTCCTGAATTGTCGGAAGATAGCAAATCGCAATTTGCTTGCCTTCTTCCTGTGGCTTGAAGTCGGATAACGGTTGTTGCCGTCAACGGTTCTTTCCCGTTGAAGTTTAAAGGTGGTAAGCTACTTTTCGTGTATAGAAAGCTTGCAGCCATGGCTTTCCTCTCTAATATACCGTAAAAATAACTCATGTCCTCATCGTAACTGATTATGATTTGAAATTGCTATGTACGTATTATATCCACATTTATCAAATAAAATCAAGTTACACTTTTACTATATAGAAGTCCATTATGCAGTTCTCCTTCAGCTATGACCAAAGCATTACCGGAAATATTAGTTTCTTCTGACAGTCCGCTAAAAAAACATTCGGCTCCCTTCAATAAACATAGTTCTCTGTTTGAAAACATTGCCTAGGAAGCCCTATAAATTCATTTATTTATACAGCTAGTTGTTTTTTTATGTTATCGAACCCAAAACGATTAATAAATTTTAAAAATGGTTCTCTCTTTTTGCCTTGTTCAGTATAGATATTAATAATTTTTTCGACAACTTCATATAGCTGTTCAGGCGTTAGCTGCTCCATGAACAAAGTACCTATTTGGGCATCTTTTCCTTTTGCTTTTCCACCAATATATAAATCATATCCGTTATTAACTTTCATGACACCAATATCATTGACTAGAGGTTCCCCGCATCCAGTTGGACATCCAGTATAAGCTGGCCGAATCGTAAAGGGGACTGGTTTTCCAGCAATTCGTTTATTTAACTCAATCGCTACAGGCATACCTTCTTCTTCTTCACCTTTACAAAAATTGCAGGTTCTTAGGCTCTTTACAAAATTCCCTACTGGATAACAGAACAATCCCACTTCCTTAAATTTTTCTTTGACGAATTCTACTTTACTTTCAAGTACCTCGATGTAAAGTTGTTGGAAAGTTGTCAACTCCAGTTCATCGCTATCATTCATGTACTGAGCAATAACCCCTAGTTGTTTAGCAGTTAATTTTGCACCGAATGATATTCCACCGTTAACAGCCAATTTCACCTTTTTTTCACTTTGGTTCATTCCTATTCTCCCATACTTACTATTATCTGATAATCAAAGTTACCTATTTCAAAAATTATTCATATACAAATTGAGCAAACGACGCGTACGCCGTTTACCCAGTAGTTACTATTCGTTTTATTTTTCTAATTTCACTCTTTGTAAACGTAATGCGTTCAGCACAACTGACACAGAACTAAATGCCATCGCTGCACCTGCTACCCATGGTGCAAGTAATCCTACTGCAGCAATTGGAATTCCAATCGTGTTATAGGCAAATGCCCAAAATAGGTTTTGCTTAATATTACGCATCGTTTTACGGCTCATTAAAATCGCATCGGCAATACTGTTTAGGTCGCCTCGAATTAATGTAATATCAGCCGCTTCCATTGCGACATCTGTACCTGTACCAATAGCCATTCCAACATCGGCTGTAGCTAGTGCTGGTGCGTCATTAATACCGTCGCCAACCATGGCCACTTTTTTGCCCTGTTGTTGTAACTTTTTCACTTCTTCTGCCTTACCTTCAGGAAGGACTTCCGCAATAACTGCGTCAACTCTTACTTCTTTACCGATGGCTTGTGCTGTACGCTCGTTATCACCTGTCATCATGATGACTTGGATGCCCATTTCTTGTAAACGGCGAATAGCTTGTCGAGATGTATCTTTAATGGTATCCGCTACGGCCACTAGCCCTGCGTATTGTCCATTAATCCCTGCTAACATTGCCGTTTTTCCGTCTTGTTCCAATTTTTCCATTGTTGGTAGAACTGATTGTATATCGATTCCGTATTGTTGCATGAGTTTACGTGTTCCAATAACAACCGCTTGACCTGAAACTGTTGCTTGAACACCATAACCCGGAATCGCTTCGAAGTATTGAACGTTACCCAGTTCGATACCTTTCTCTTGGATACCTTGAACGATTGCTTGTGCTAGTGGGTGTTCAGATTGTTTTTCTGCTGCACCGATTAGTGATAATAATTTTTCTTCGTTTTGACCATCCGCTACTAAAACATCAGTTAATACAGGTTTACCATGTGTGACCGTACCTGTTTTATCTACTACTACTGTGTCAATGCTTTGTGTTTGTTCTAAATGCTCGCCACCTTTGAATAAAATGCCAAACTCAGCGGCACGACCTGATCCAGCCATAATCGAAGTCGGTGTGGCTAGACCCAATGCACATGGACAAGCAATAACAAGTACTGCAATCAGCACTTCAAGTGCCGGTGTAAACTCACCCGGTTTGACCCATATAAACCATACTAAGAAAGTGATGATGGCAATCCCTACAACGATTGGTACAAAAATACCTGAGATTTGGTCGGCCAAACGTTGGATTGGTGCTTTCGAGCCTTGTGCATCTTCTACTACTTTAATGATTTGGGCTAATGCTGTGTCACGGCCAACCTTTGTCGCTTTCATCTTGATGAAACCATTTTTGTTAATCGTTGAGCCGTATAAAACATCACCAGCTTTTTTATCCACTGGTAAACTTTCACCTGTTAGCATGGATTCATCAACGGCTGTTGTTCCTTCTAATACTTCACCATCAACTGGAATTTTCTCACCTGGCTTTACTAAAATGGTGTCACCAATGACTACTTCTTCTAACGGTATTTCTTTTTCAACACCGTCACGTATAACGATTGCTGTTTTGGCCTGAAGTCCCATTAATTTTTTAATCGCTTCAGATGAACGTCCTTTTGCTTTCGCTTCAAATAATTTACCCAATAGAATCAGTGTAATCAATACCGCACTTGTTTCAAAATATAGGTGTGGTGCGTGGTGTGTACCAGCTGTAATAATCGCTTGATAGACACTATAAAAATAAGCTGCTGAAGTACCCATCACAACGAGCACATCCATATTGGCACTACCATTGCGAAGTGCTTTATAGGCACCAACATAAAACTGTTTCCCGATAATAAATTGTACCGGTGTTGCTAAAATCAATTGGATCCACGGATTCATTAAGATATCCGGTACGTATAAAAACGATGTAAATGAAAAGTGTCCGACCATCGTCCATAATAATGGCAACGATAATATTGCAGATATAATGAATTTACGTTGTTGATCTTTAATGTGCTTCTCACGGTGGTCTACCTGTTCTTTATCATCTTCCTTTTGACGCGCACCATATCCAAGCTTTTCTACCTTAGCAATAATGTCTGCAATCGTTACTTCTGATGGATTATATTCGACAGTTGCCCTTTCCAGCGCTAAATTGACAGTCGCAACTGTAATACCTTCCATCTTATTTAGACCTTTTTCAATGCGTGCAGAACACGCAGCACATGTCATTCCTGTAATATCAAATTCTGCCTTTTGTTTCACAACGCCATAACCAAGGGCTTCGATTTTCTTTTCAAAATCTGCTTCACTCAGTTTTGACGGATCATATTTAATCGTAGACTTTTCAAGGGCTAAGTTGACAGTGGCTTGCTCGACACCCTCCATTTTATTTAACCCTTTTTCTATACGTGTCGCACACGCAGCACAAGTCATTCCGGTAATTTGAATACTCGCTTCTTTGGAAGCCGCACTTTTTACTACTGCTGTACCCATGATACTTTCCACCTCTTTCATACCCAATCGGGGTATATTTATTTGAAAATAAGAGAGTGCTGTGGAAGCACTCTTATACTACGTCATACCCTTGTTCTTCGATTGTTTCTTTGATTTTATCAAGTGATACTTGTGATTCATTAAATGTAATTTCTACTTGAGCATCAGCTAGCTTTACGGTTACTTGTTGAACTCCTTCTAATTGACCAACGCTTCCTTCCACTGCTTTCACACAATGTCCACATGACATTCCTTGTACGTTTAAAGTTACATTTTGCATTTTTTTCTCTCCTTATTTAAAATAATTTTTAGTTGATATACACTATAGGGGTATAAAAGATATAAAAAAAATTTATTTTTTCATGAGCTTTTGTATGGTCACAACTAGTTCGTCTAACACCTCATGATCACCTTCTGAAAGGCGGTCTACCACACAGCCTTTTAGATGACCTTCCAAAAGGATTTTGGCAACACTATTTAAGGCTGATTGTGTTGCAGATAGTTGTGTAATCACATCATCACAGTAGACATCTTTTTCAATCATTCCTTTGATGCCTCGAATTTGACCTTCGATACGATTTAATCTAGTGGTTAAATCCTTTTTTACACGCTCCGGATGATGGCTTTTTCGACAACATGTACTATCCTCTGTATGGCAAGCTTCTACTTTCGCTGAATTTTCCAATATACTTCCCCCCTAACATGATAATATCGTACCATACCCTTGTTAGGTATGTAAAGAGAAAAATAACTTTTTTTTATCAATTTGTTTGCCTAATTGACTTTTCCACTGTGTACTGAACTCCATATATTAAAATCGCAGTAAACAAACTAATAGTATACCACGTAATATTGTTCATCTCTTTAAATTTAAATACTCCTACTACCTTTTGTGATATATAGAAAAAAGCACCAACATTAATAATACCCAATACTATGTTTGTAAATAAGTATTTGGTGAAATTTCCGTAAGTTTGTTTAAATACCCATAAAGTACCTACAAAATAAGGGCCTAATATGTATGGGAAATCAACAGGAATACCAGAAAGTAAGGGTCTTTTCGTTATCCACCACTTCTTCTTATTAGCCGTTGCGCTAAATACAGTCAAGAATAAACTGGTAAAACTCGCCACAGGCAAATATCTAAAAAACGGTTGTCTTTTCATTAAAGGAACAGTGAGCCACGGAATGATTAATATCGCTAAATTGAATGCCTTTTTTTTATCCATCATTAAACCTCCTGCATGGGTATTTAAAACCTATTTTTAACTTTGCCCCTAAAAATAATGTATTGCCAGATAAAAATTCCTTCTTCAATTACCAGTTCAATATGGGGTAACGTCAGGAAACCACAGTTTATAACGCTAAGCAAATTCAGCATAGAAAAATCGGTTCCTTTACAACGATGGAAACCGATTTTTTATTTGCTTTATTCTTTAATAGTGTATATGGTGCTCCCCTTAAAAATTATTATAAAAATTTAAATGAGATGATATCCGGCAGCCGAACGGTACCGCGTTTGTGTAATCAAGTTATGTCAAAGAGCTTGTATGATTCCCGAAACCCGTGTAAAGATGGAAAAATGAGAATCATAGAACTTGTATGATTCCCGAATTCCATGCAAGAATAGGAAAATGGGAATCATAGAGCTTGTATGATTCCCGAAATCCGAACCAGTATTGTAAATCGGGAATCATAGGGTAATTAGCCATTAAACATATGCCCATTTTTTTGATGAAAGGCATTCAAAGGCAGCAGCTCAACCCGCTCTAAAAAAATATTTTGGATCGTTTGAACAAGCCCATGGTCGACAAAATCTGTATACAAATAAATGGTTCTAGGTGCAATTGAAATTAACGGGGCAATTACCAAAGAATCCGTATCAATATCCTCAATTTTTATCAACTGTTCATCAATTAAATATTTTAATTCTTCCTGACTAATTTCATTTAAGTTTCTGTCAAAAAAGTAAAATTCCCCTTCATAAACTAAGTGAATCGTCTCCATTAAGGCATCTTTCGAATATACGTACCGGCGCAGGTTTTCTACAAAGTTTTGATATTCCTGCTCCAGTTTATATTCATCAATGGCTGCTTCAATATATTGAACTAGACGAAATCGATACTCCTTTAAGCGAAATTGTAAAAAAGATTCAAAGGAAAAGGAAACACTAGCAGTTAAAAAATCCTGTAATGCATTTTCGATCATTTTTTCCCTAGGTAGATGTTCATTCATTTTAGAAATCATCGGAACCTCATGTTTTTCACCGTCAATGATTGATCTTGCAACAGACATGATTTGACGCTGTTCCTCCTCATCGGAAAAATAAAACATATTTCGGATCATTTCCTTCATCCAGCGTACTTCAACGATTTTCAGTATGTATTTCAATAATACCGGAATAATGACAGTGGAAATGATCGTTTCAAAGGATTCTTTAAAATTTATTTTCACGAGCACCCGAGGCTCATAAATAATATTTGAATGAACATGCTCGGTATTAGGATGGTTATGTTCTTTTATTAGTTGAAAAAGTAAAGCTGCGTCCTTCTTTTCACGAAATTGTATTGTAATCATTTATATATGGTCCCCCTTTTGCTGTTTACACAGCAAATACCTGTTACATGTATATGGGGACAACTTGAAAAAAATGATTACAAATACAAACAGAACAAAAAAACCTATCTTCTTAGATAGGCAGAATCATAGATTAATTCCATACTTCGATATTTACATCTTTTTTCCGATAGTCGATGCCGTCAAGTTTAAGGATAAACGTATTTTTTAATATCCTTGATGTATTTCTTTTGCCAAAAACCTCTGTAAATTGATCATGTTTTAAATTCGTTGTAAAAATAGTCGGTTTTCCGAGTCTTGAGTCTAATAGTTCAAATATCTTTTGAATATCATGATTGGACCCTGCTTCGGCTCCCATATCATCAATGACTAACAGATCAATATCTTTCATTTTATTTAAAATATCAACAGCTGTTAGTCCGCTATCATCATATTTGGAATAGGTGTTTTTAATTAATGTTAATAACAGCGGCAGGCTTATAAATAATCCGCTATATTCCTTTTCCATGACTACCTTTAAAATCGAAATCGATAAATGTGATTTACCTATCCCGGTTTCTCCAAAGATCAACAGGTTTTTAGGCTGCTGTCCATTTTTTAAGTTAAAATTGCGGGCGTATGCCATGCATAAACTTTTAACTTTTTCTTGAAGACTTGTTGTAGGTTGATAGCTTTCGAATGTTGCAGATTTAAGATCCTCATTCATTAATGAGTTCCGGTTAAAATAGCGGAAAAATCTGTCCTTCTTCAGCATTTCTACATTTTTCTCTATCTCCATTGCTAAAGCTTTATCCGGACATTTACAGCCAATTTTAAACTCCTGCAGCTGCCCTTTATCAGGTCCTCCTAAAACGGGCAGCAGCTGCACTTTGACATGGCTTTGGCACCCTTCACAAAAATATTCATTGATTGTCCTAGGCTGTTTAAATCCATTTCCGAAAAGGTCAGCTAATACATTCCCCACTGTTCTCAAGCTTATTCTCCCTTTCCTTCTAATTGTTCAAACATTTTTTGCATGCTCTTTGTTATATCATCTTCTGTTAATTCTGATGTTGTTTGCTGTGAATTATTTTCATTTCCATCAATCCCAAGCATGAGTAAGCGTCTATTAGCCTCTGGGTCTTTACTGTTCTTAAACGTTCGTCGGCTCGCTTGCGTTTCTTTTTTCTGATTTCCCCCGGATCGTTCCTTACTTTTCCGTTCCTCTTCTTTCGCTAAATCCATCGCTTCCTTAACAGTTTTCACCTGAAGTCGAGCCCAATGCCCGGCGATTGTGTAAATAAAATTTTTGTTCAGTTTCTTGTCCGATTTAAGCATGACGTAGTAAAGTAAGACGTTCACTACACCTGGATTAAGCTTTTGATTAATCATGATATTTTCAATGATTTGAAGATCGGTTGCTGTTGGTTCAACCCCTTCAGACAAGGATTTTAAAAATTCGTATGGTGATAGTCTATCAAGATTCTTAATCAAGCGATCTTCTTCACTTTGCGGCTCCCTGCCCATTAATGACAAGTCTTGCAATGGCTGGGTTTTATAAGCTAATCTAGGAAGTTTTGCACCATGATGCAGTTGGTAATAATTGCGAGCTTCTTCTCGAAGCAACTTTACATTAATTTGATTATCTTCATTCAATGTCCACATGACTATTTTCGCCATATCAATCGGATTGATTGAATATAAAAAGGCGAGCTTCGCAATGATTTCTTTAATCTCCTCGGTAAATATATCCTTTCGAATTAACGATTTTGAAATTCCGGCAAAGAATAACTCAAAATCAAATACATTTTCAGGTATAAAGATACCGGAAGAATTTACTCTTTCAACCATTTGTTCATCATTTTGAGAAAGGGCGTTCTCCATTTCATCATTCGATACGTCCAACTCCGAAGGTTTTAGGAATGAGAATACATCAACGAATGATCTTGTGACTTCTTTATAAGTATTTTCTTCAATTTTAACATCACTAAAGAAGCTTTTTACCTTTTGAAAGCTTGCTTTGCCAAGGCGATTATACAGAAATACGATAAAAACATCATGATTGAAAAACTCTTTAGGAGATAGTGGAGGCTGTAATTCATATATAAACGTTCGGTTCGATTCATCTTCTTTTACATAGGTTTTTAATAAGCCAATTCCTTCT
The DNA here is from genome assembly GCA_023457235.1 of Bacillota bacterium. GTDB lineage: Bacteria > Bacillota > Bacilli > Bacillales > Bacillaceae_J > Schinkia. Next base: position 1,704 of record JAEWMK010000098.1, on the reverse strand, counting down.
AGCTTTTTCCGTTCTTCGAAGATTTGCTGCAAATTTAATGCCGTCATTTTAATTAAATGGCTATGTGTATTTTTCGTTCCCCACAGTCGATTTACTTCTACTTCACTCCTAAGAGTCATATAGATGCTAAAGCCGATTGGGCCGATTAATGGTTGATATAGTAATGTAAGTGCCTTGCGGTCAAAATCTTGAAGAATACCGTTCGTTCGGACTATATACTCATCTACCGGGAGCAATTCTTTCCAATGATATGTCAAGTATAACGACCCCCTCATTTAAAAGGAAAAAGAGCTTTCTTATCGAGAAGCCCTTTTCTACTCTTTTTTTATTAATTCCTTAAGTTCATCAATAAACACATTAATATCTTTAAATTGTCTATATACAGAAGCAAAGCGAACGTAGGCTACCTCGTCAACGCTAGCTAAATGATCCATGACCATTTCACCAATTGCTTCACTTTTAATTTCCGAGATTCCTTGATTACGTAATTCCTTTTCTATATCACTGACAATATCCTCAAGAGTTTGCAAAGGAACAGGCCTTTTTTCGCATGCCTTAATGAGGCCTCTTAGCATTTTTTCTCTACTAAATTCCTCTCTTGTTCCGCCCTTTTTCACAACAATTAATGGGGTCTCTTCAACCTTTTCAAATGTTGTAAATCTATATTGGCATTTTTCACATTCTCTTCGTCTGCGAATGGATCGTCCGTCTTCCACTGGGCGTGAATCGAGAACTCTTGTCCCATTATATTGGCAATGTGGACATCTCATAAAATCAACTCCGTCAATTGGCGATAACTTTTCTTATTTATATGATATATAAAATCTGTTATGTTCACAAGTTTTTTTATTGGAAATAAAAAAGAGAGACAAACATAGGCCTCTCATTGTAATTTACATCTTTAAAAAGCTTTTCCAACATTTTGCTTAATTTGTACTGGTCCCATTCCACGTGGTACTTCTATATTCTCACGTGTTGTCGCTTCAAGTTCATCGGCAATATAATCTGCCGCTACATTGGGGTCAATTCGATCACCACAAGTATATACATCTATACTTGCATAACCATGCTCTGGAAAGCTATGAATGGTTAGGTGCGACTCCGAAATGATGACTACACCACTTACACCTTGTGGGGCAAACTTATGAAAAGCTACCTCTCTAATCTCTGCACCAGCCTTAAGCGCTGCATCAACAAATGTCTGATCAATCAGATTGATATCATTCAGCTTTTCAACATTACAACCCCAAAGCTCCGAAATAACATGACGACCGATCGTTTCCATAGTACATCCCCCTCTTTTATGGACTACAACGGGGGAAAGTTAGTCCTCAGAGGTCCTAACCCTTTAAGTAGCCACATTTTTTTCTTCGTTGTTTTAATTTTAAATACACGATTCTTAGTATACGTTCTTTACTAAGCTTTTGCAACCATTTATGAAACTTTTATCCTTATAATGTATGCAATATAAAAAACAGATGATCATTTGATCATCTGTCTAATTTGTGCCTTAAGAAACAGTTACTGTCGCAGCCTTTTCAATCCCTTTAGCTACTAATCTTGCAAGGTCTACTACGCGACTTGAGTAACCCCATTCATTGTCATACCAAACTAACACTTTTAATTTTTTGCCGCCGATCACCATTGTTGAAAGTTCATCAACAATACCTGAACGATCATCAGTTGTAAAATCGATCGATACTA
>JAEWMK010000097.1 GCA_023457235.1 Bacillota bacterium | reverse complement strand
CGATCTACTTCAACAACTAAGATAACAGCTCCTGCCATTTTTCCTGCAAGAGGTTGAGCTCCACTCATTCCGCCCATACCGCCAGTTAAAATGAATTTTCCTCTTAAATCAGCTGTACCAAATACCTTTTTACCTGCTTCTACAAAGCTTAAATAAGTACCTTGTAAAATCCCTTGTGCTCCAATATAGATCCAGCTACCAGCCGTCATTTGACCATACATCATTAGATCACGTTCTTCTAACTCATAAAAGTGCTCCCAATTTGCCCATGCTGGCACTAAGTTTGAATTAGCAATTAAAACACGGGGTGCATTTTCATGTGTACGGAAAACAGCTACCGGTTTCCCAGATTGTACAAGTAATGTTTCATCATCTTCTAATTCCTTCAAGGAAGCAATGATTTGCTCATAACAATCCCAATTTCGTGCAGCTTTCCCGATACCACCATAAACAACTAATTCGTATGGATTTTCTGCCACTTCAGGATCAAGATTATTCATAAGCATGCGCATCGCAGCTTCTTGTGTCCAGCCTTTACATGTTAATTGATTTCCTCTAGGTGCTTTAATATTTTTTCTCATCATGATTATCTCTCCCTTAAAATTTTAGAATAATAAAATTCCCTTACTGTATATTAATTATTATAATTATTAATCTACTTAAAAAATATAGAATAACCAAAAACAAAACAGTAATTATATATGTTATTTATTACAATTTAATTATATAATAGAAACTATATAAATTTCTTTACTTTAATAAGGTGATTATACAATGAATATATTTATTATTGACAGAGATACTACAGAGGCAAATGGTCTTAAATGGTTCTTGCAATCCTATTTATTAAACGAGCTGAATATATCCATTTTGAAATCCATGGAACAGCTACACCAGCTTTATCAACAAATACATCCCGATGTTATAATTGTTGAAATTGAATTAGTAAAGGCCCAGGACGATGTTTCTTTTTTCAAATTAGCTCGAAAAGATGGAACTGAAATTTTTACTATCACTGCCGAACCTCTATTTCAGCACGCTTTAAAGGCTATTCAGATGCAAGTAACTCATTTTTTTGTCAAACCTGTTGATTTAAATCATTTAAAATTTTTGATTAACACTTCTACAAAGAAAAAAATTGGTTCGGCAAACTCTACCGGAACAAGTGAATTCCAAAATGATATTTACTTACGGCTATTTTTAAGCAGTGAAGATTTTTTCGCACATGGGGATAAACTTTTCTTTATCATTGAACCTGAGCATCCTCATAATTTGACAACTTTATATAATTGGTTAAAGGAAACTCCAATTTTTGATAATATAGAAACTTATCCATTGTCCAATTGTATTATCTGTATCACAGAACATGTAGAAAACCCGCAATTCGAAAAAAAAGGGAGAGCATTAATTCGAGAATGGCATATAATGAGCGGCAGTTACATTAATATAGCTGTTTATGATGGGCCGCCAATCCAACTGAAGGAAACTTATTTAGAAACAATGAAGGCCTTATCTCAACGTTTTTATAAAGGATTTGAACATATCTTTTACGTTAGTAGGCAGCTTACTTCCCAACCATTAGATCCTTTACTGACACCTGAGGAACAACAATTATGGATACAAAGTCTGGAAAACAATGATATACAAACAATCAAGGAATTTCTTTACCATTTATCCGTCGAAGGTATCTATTATGACCAAGATTCCATACGTATACATCTCACAAGCGTATTAGCGCAAATTCGTAGATTTATGCTGAAGTACAATTTACAGCAAAAGGCCTTAATTGAAGTAAATTATCGCCGATTATTCAACATCATCTTAGAAGCTCCTATTCTTTATACAATTATTCAAGAAATTATTTTGTTCATACAAACATTAATGAAGAATGTAGCTGATTTAAGGTTGGAATTAAAGGTAAATTATGCGGAATTAGCGGCAGATTTAATAGAACAGCGGTATATGGATACAAAGTTATCATTAATTGAAGTAGCAGCTGCGCTTGGTATTACCTCAAACTATTTAAGCAATGTCTTTAGTAAACATCATGGTGTACCTTTTAAACGCTATTTACAACAATTTCGTATACAAAAGGCACAAAAAACTTTGTTAGAAACAGATTTTTCAATTAGTGAAGTAGCTATCATGAATGGTTTTGAAGATCCGAATTACTTTGCAAAAATTTTTAAAGAGTATACAAGTCAATCTCCGAATCGATATCGTAAAAGACAGAGTGAATAAGCATACAATGGAACACGGGGTCCCCCGTGTTCCACATTTTTGGCCTTATAATGATTGTTCTAAAATTTCTACGATATCTAATGTTGCTACTTTTTCTTCCACTTCCTTCGCTTTTGTACCATCACTAAGCATCGTTAAGCAATATGGACATCCACTTCCAATTACGGTTGGATTGGCTTCAAGAATTTGTTCTGTTCGGGCTACATTAATCCGTGTCCCTGTATCCTCTTCCATCCACATCAAGCCCCCACCAGCGCCACAACACATCGCGTTTTCTCGGTTTCGTGCCGCTTCAACAAGTTTTACACCAGGTATGGCTTGTAAAATATCACGCGGCTGATCGTAGATGCCATTGTAACGCCCTAAATAACAGGAGTCATGATAGGCGATGACTTCGTTTACTTCTTTTGTTGGTTTCAGTTTTCCCTCTTTAATCCACAAATCAAGTAATTGAGTGTGGTGAAATACTTCCACACCTTCGAGGCCAAATTCCGGATACTCGTTTTTAAATGTATTAAAGGCATGTGGATCAATCGTAACAATCTTCTTGACATTATGCTTTTGAAAGGATTCGATGTTATCACGTGCCAACTCCTGAAATAAAAATTCATTCCCAATCCGGCGTGGCGTGTCACCTGAATTTTTCTCTTTATTGCCTAAAATCGCAAACTTGATACCAGCAATATTCATCACTCGCGCAAAGGATTGGGCGATTTTCTGGCTGCGGTTATCAAAAGAACCCATCGATCCGACAAAGAATAAATATTCGAACTCATCTCCTGCCTTTTCCACTTCTTTTACTGTTTTCACATCGATATCATCGCAGCTTTCACGCCATTTTTCACGTTCCTTGCGGTTAATGCCCCACGGATTACCTTGGCGTTCAATGTTAGTAATTGCTCGCTGGGCATCTGGTTTCATGCGACCCTCTGTTAAAACTAGATAGCGGCGCAAATCAATAATTTTTTCAACATGTTCATTCATCACTGGACATTGATCTTCACAATTACGACATGTCGTACATGCCCAAATTTCCTCCTCCGTGATGACTTCGCCAATTAAATTTACACCATATTCCAATGTCGCAGCCGCTTCTTCACTTGCGGCACCTCGCAAAGCCAATTGATTTCCTTTTGTATTATTAAACGTAAAGGCTGGCAACCATGGCGTTTTTGATGTAACCGCCGCCCCTTTTTCAGTTAAATGATTTCGCATCTTCACAATCAAATCCATTGGTGATAGCATCTTCCCTGTTCCTGTTGCCGGACATACGCTAGTACACCTGCCACACTCAACACACGCATACAAATCAACAAGCTGTTTTTGGTTAAAATCCTCAATCTTACTAACACCAAATGATTCTTGCGATTCATCTTCGAAATCAATTGAAGATAACTTTCCAACTTTATTATTCCGCCCTAAATAAACATTGGCTACTCCAGCTATTAAATGCGCATGCTTTCCTTGTGGAATATAAACTAAAAAAGCAAGTAAGAATAATAAGTGCATCCACCAAAAAACAAAGAATAGTCCCGCAGCAACACTTTGCGGCAGCCAGCTAAATAAATAAGCAATACCAGAAGCAATCGGTTCTGACCATGATAAATCTTCGCCATGCCAAATGATTCCCATTCCGTTCGCCAACAACGTCGCAAACATTAAACCACCCAAAAATAGGTAGACGAGTCCAGCGGTAAAACCTCGCTTTAAGCGAGCCAGTTTCTCAATATAACGGCGGTAAAAGCCCCAAAAAGTAGCAAGTAAGATCATACATACAATGATTTCTTGGGAGAACGTAAAAAACGGATAGAGTCGGCCTAATGGAAGATGAGAATCAAAGGCAATTCCCTTCCAAATCAAATCAATCGCACCAAATTGAACGAGTAAGAACCCGTAAAAATACATAACATGAATGGTACCGCTTTTTTTATCTTTCAACAGCTTTTTTTGTCCGAGTACATTGACAAGAATATCATTAACTCGCTCTTTAACTGAACGATTAAATTCAGCTTTTTTACCTAGCTTTATATAGGCAATCCGAGTTTTCACTAACATTGTAAATAAATAGACTCCATAGCCTGTTACTACGAGAAACAGTGCTATATTTACGAGTTGCAAAGAATTAATTGTAATCGCCCCCCAAATTCACAAAAGTATAGATTCATAACAGGCAATCAAATGCGCCTTGACGTGAAACAATCAGGTGGAGTGATTCTCTCCACCTGATTTGAAATTTACCCTACTGTTACACTTTTCATTTCCTTAATGAAAATCGGAACAACTTCAAATAAATCACCAGCAATACCATAATCAGCTACTTCGAAAATAGGTGCTTCAGGGTCTTTATTGATTGCGACAATTACTTTTGAATTTGACATGCCTGCTAAGTGTTGAATCGCCCCTGAAATGCCAACTGCAATATAAAGGTCAGGTGTGACAACTTTTCCGGTCTGTCCAATTTGTAAAGCATAATCGCAATATTCCGCATCACAAGCACCACGTGAAGCACCAACAGCGGCTCCTAATAATTCCGCCAGTTCCTCAAGCATTTTAAAGCCTTCTGAACTTTTAACGCCACGGCCACCGGAAACAATAATTTTTGCCTCCGTAAGATCAATACCCCCTGTTGATTTTCGGACAACCTCTTTAATCATAGTACGAAGATCCTTTATTTCAACTTGTATACTTGAAATATCGTTAGATAGCATTTCAACTTTTTCAAGTGGTGTAATATTATTTGGGCGAACCGTAACTAATATAGTTTCACCCTTAATTTTTTTCTTTTCAAATGCTTTACCCGCGTAAATAGGTGTCGTAAAAACAATATCTTCTCCATCCATTTCTATTTTGACAGCGTCGGATACAAGACCGGCATTTAATTTCGCCGCAATCCTTGGGGCCAAATCCTTCCCTATTGCTGTATGTCCCATTACAAGCCCATCAGCTTTTTCTACTTCGATTACTTGTAGTAATGCTTGTTGGTAGGCGTCCGTTGTATAGGATTTTAAATCTGAATGTTCCACTTTCACTGCGCGGTTGGCTCCATATTGAATCATCTTTTCAATTTCATTATCAATAGATTCACCGAATAAAACCGCTATAACCTCGCCACCATTAGCCATAACTCTAGCCGCGGCAACCGCCTCATAAGATACATTGCGTAAATCGCCATCACGAATTTCGCCTAATACTAGTATTTTTTTACCCATAATAACCTTCCCCCTTTTTATATTCAAATAACCTTTGCTTCCGTTCTTAATAGTGAGATTAACTGTTGAACCTTCTCATTTGTTTCTCCTTCTAAAATTTTGCCTTGTTGTTTTTTAGAAGGTAAGTAGGTGTCAATCTTTTCTATTTTAGCTTCTATATCATCTTCTTCTAAATCTAAGTCATCTAATTCCAGAGTTGTTAGCGGTTTCTTTTTCGCTTTCATAATTCCAGGTAAAGAAGGATAACGTGGTTCATTTAAGCCTTGTTGGGCCGTAACCAGAACTGGAAGGGACACTTCCACTGTTTCCTCATCTCCTTCAACATCACGGGAAATAACCGCCTTTCCTCCATCAACAGTCAACTTTGTAATGGTCGTCACTTGCGGAATCCCTAATATTTCCGCGACACGTGGACCCACTTGCCCTGAACCTCCATCAACAGCTACATTGCCAGCTAGAATAATATCAGCCTGCTTATCTTTTAAATAAGCTGCTAGAATTGTTGCAACGCCAAATTGGTCAAGTTCATCATCTATATCTTCGCTATCAATTAGGACAGCTTGATCCGCCCCCATTGCTAGTGCCGTACGAAGTTCCTTTTCCGAATCCTCCGAACCTACAGTTATAACTGTTACTTCCCCACCATGTTCATCACGAAGAACAATTGCCTCCTCGATCGCGTATTCATCGTAAGGGTTGATTATAAATTCCGCACCACTTTCATCAATTTGGCCATTATTAATACTAATCTTTTCTTCCGTATCAAAGGTGCGCTTCATCATGACAAAAATATTCATTTTCATCTCTCCTTCATTAAAGCAATTTATTTATTTTTATTTTATCTGAATAATTTTTGGCATCAAGTAGCATTTCTTTCTACTTTGTGCACTTTACTACGAATTTTCTAAAATACCAAGACTACTTATTGCCTGATTTACTAGTATGAGAGCTACCTAAGGTAGCTCTCATACTGGGTGCCATTATTATATTACCAAAAGTTACTTTATCTCTTATTTGCCTAGCATTGGCATTTTTACATTCTTTTCTTTTGCTGTTCGAATTGCAATGTCATAACCAGCGTCGGCATGGCGAACAACCCCCATACCTGGATCTGAAACAAGTACACGATTAATTTTATCCGCAGCTAATGCAGTTCCATCAGCCACTAATACTTGACCAGCATGTTGTGAATACCCCATACCAACACCACCGCCATGATGTACACTTACCCAACTTGCTCCTCCTGCAGTATTAACAAGAGCATTTAGGATTGGCCAATCCGATACTGCATCTGAACCATCCATCATCCCTTCTGTTTCACGGTTTGGTGAGGCAACTGAACCAGAGTCTAAGTGGTCACGACCAAATACGATTGGTGCACCTAACTCTCCATTAGCCACCATTTCATTTACTTTTAGAGCAAAGCGGTGACGATCGCCATAACCTAACCAGCAAATACGTGCAGGCAGGCCTTGC
>JAEWMK010000096.1 GCA_023457235.1 Bacillota bacterium | reverse complement strand
TTCAGCATGGCCTCTGTTTTTAAATTGATAGAGTGATTGGCAGTAATCCATGGAATCTTTTTCCCTTTCAAATCTTGTATTGATTTAATATCTGAATCTTCACGAACAGCTAGACCAAAATTAGTTGTAGGAGCCCAAACTAGTCTTACATCTTGTGGACCCCAGCTCTTTTCAGCAAATTCATGAATACCTTCAAATGAAAAGATAAATTCATCCCCAATTCTGCCGATTTGTGCACTTCCATTTTTTAATGGGATCATTCTTCCAACACTAGTGCCAGATGGTATCATTCTAATGTTTGTACCGTATTGATTTGTTATCTCATTTGCAATCGCACTTGCCTCAGCATAACCTGTTGACCCAACATCATAAACAGACCAGGTCATTTGAGGAGGCAGTTGTACATCAGACGCCACCTTATTATTCTCTTCAGAAGAAGAAGTATTATTTGAAGCAGTTTCAGTTGTTTCCTTCGAACCACAACCAACTAATAGCATCAATATCAATATAATTAATGAAAAATAAAATTTATATCTCAATTTTTTGGTCACCTCATTGTTTTACTATTTTTTATTATCAGAATTTTATAGTTAAAAAGTGTACTTGAACATTATTGACCTATTAATTCAAGAACTTCTTCTCCAGGAATCTCCAATACAGGGACTGCTTTTCCATCTTGAATTTGAGTTACATTGACTTGAATAATTGCTTCCCCATTTTCGCGGAATGCATAGTTTCCATTAACTCCTTGATATTCAATATCTAACAGAGCTTCTCTAATTTTTTCATTATCTTCTACTGAACCTGCTGCTTTATAGGCCTCAACAAGGAGGTATACTAAGTCATAGGATGTTTTATCATAGGTTTGTGACTTATTTCCAGTAGCTTCCTCAAACTTTTTGATATACGCCGTGATGGCATCAGTCGTTGATGTTGAAGCATCTGAATAGGCGTAAGTTCCTTCAGAATTGGCTGCTTCAATAAATGAAGCTGAGTTCCATACCACCGCTCCAAAGATGGCCGCATCTATTCCAAGCTCTTTCGCTTGTTTTACAGCTGGAACTCCATCATTCTGAATAGCAAGAATATTGATCGCATCTGCTCCCTTATCCTTGATTTTAGTTAAAAGTGAGTAAAAATCGGTAGTACCCGGCTTAAAATACTCTTCGGCAACAATTTCTCCGCCAAACTTTTCAACATTCTTCTTATATTCTGTAGCACCAGTTTTACCCCAGTCATCATTTCTTGCCAAAATGGCAAATTTTTTGGCACCTAGATTTTCAACTGCATATTTTACTTTTGCTGCCTCTGCTTCAACAGCGGTAGGTGTTGCTCTAAACACATATTTAGTATTTTCCGTTAATGCTGGAGTCGCTGACTGAACAGCTAAACTAATAACACTATTCGATTCTGTTACTTGGGTAGTTGCTAATGCCGCGCTACTCGCAGGTGGTAAAAATAAAACTTTAGCATGATCTTGATTAATTAAGCGCTCCGCTGCAGAAACAGCCTTTTGTGGATCCGATTCATCATCGTACTGTTTAAGTTCAAAATAAAATTTTTGGCCATTCACTTCAAAACCGCCATTTTTATTAATTTCTTCAACAGCAAATTCAACTCCGTTTAACCCTTCAATTCCCATACCATTACTTGCACCTGAAGTTGACATAATAGAGCCAAGAATAACTTTTTCAGCATCTTCAACTTCAATAGTTTCAGTTTTACTGGTACTTTGACTTTGAGATTGTGGACTAACACATCCTACCAAAAGTAATACGATACTAAATGGAATGAAAAACATGGACCATATTTTTTTCATATAATAATTCTCCCCTTCAAATTATACTTCTACTTTCATACCTAAATACGCTTCTTGAACTTGACCATTTTCCAAAATCTCACTTGCAGAACCTTCAATTTTGATTCTTCCGTTTTCCATGACGTAAGCACGATTTGCGATTTTTAAGGCAAGATTTGCATTTTGTTCCACTAAAATAATCGTTGTTCCTTGTTTATTTAACTGCACGATGATATTCATTATTTCATTTACAACGATCGGTGCTATCCCCCATGATGGTTCATCAAGCAGCAGGAGTTCCGGCTTACCCATTAATCCTCTTCCGATTGCTAGCATTTGCTGCTGGCCACCTGATAATTCTCCGCCTTTTTGTCTTGATTTTTCTTCTAAGATTGGGAAAAGTTCATATACGTGCTGAATATCATGTTTTATTTCTTTCCGGTCTTTTCGCAAAAATGCACCCATTTCAAGATTTTCCTCAACTGTCATATGCGGAAAGATGTGTCTGCCCTCCGGCACCATAATAATTCCATTTTTGACATATTCATTTGGCTTGTAATTCAAAGTATTCTGTCCATTGAATGTAATCGCCCCATGTTTTGGCTTGATAACCCCGGAAATTGTCTTTAGTAATGTTGTTTTTCCTGCACCATTGGAACCAATGATCGTAACAAGTTCACCCTTATTTACTTTAATTGAAACATTATGCAAAGCTTGGCTTTTTCCATAAAAAGTATCAATAGAATCAAATGTTAACAACTTCATCCCCCCCTAAATAAGCCTTTATAACATCTGGATTACTCTGAATTTGCTGGGGGGTTCCTTCCGCTAATTTCTCCCCATAATTTAAAACAAAAATTTTATCGCTTAATCGCATGATGGCTTGAATATCATGCTCGACGATTATAATCGTTAATCCTTTTTTATTAAGTGATTTAATGATCTCTACCGATTCTAATGTTTCTTGTGGATTCATCCCTGCAAGTGGCTCGTCTAATAATAATATTTTCGGTTCTTGAATAATTGCCATAGCTATACCCAATAAACTTCGATGGGCATATGGTAGATCCCCCGCTATCATGTCTTTACTTTCATACAGCGAAAACCGCTTTAATACTTCCTTACATTTAACTAATTGTTCAGCTTCCATTTTTAACGCTTTTTTAGTTCGGAAAATGGAGTGAAAAGGAGGTATTTCAAACCTAAGTTGACTAGCAATAAAAACATTTTCCAAAACAGACAAATTATTAAAAACTCTTGCACCTTGGAATGTTCTTGAAAGTCCCAATTTAATAATTTTATGGCTTGGTAAATTATTAATGTTCTTTCCATCTAATAGAATTTGCCCATTAGTTGGCTTTACATAGCCTGATAACATATTAAAAGTCGTTGTCTTACCTGCACCATTGGGACCGATCAATCCCACCAGCTCTCCTTTTTTGACAGAAATATCAAAGTTTTGAACTGCATTTACTCCACCATATTGCTTTGTTAAATTGCTTGCTTCTAGCAGCATGTAATCACCTCCTTAAATCGAATTTTTTATTAATTCATCATTTTCACTTGGTTTCTTAATATTTTTACTTGGCATTTTGACCGCATTATATTTACGATGTTTTAATGTTCCATAGATTCCTTTTGGCAAGAATAGGATTAAGATGATCAAAATCGCACCATAAACGATCATTTTATATTCTCCAACAACATTCAAAACTTCCATTAACACTGTTAATAGAACACCACCAATAATTGGACCTACAATCGTTCCCATTCCTCCAAGAATAACCATCAAAAGCATATTCATTGATTGAGTTAAACTTAAAAAGTCTGGACTAACAAATAATATAAAGTGGGCTGATAAAACACCAGCAAGTCCTGCTACCCCAGCTGATAAAGTAAAGTTCGTCAACTTTAATCTCATAGAATGTAATCCGACAAATTCGCTAAGAAGCTGATCTTCCCTAACTGCAACAAAACTTCTGCCGTATTTTGATACTATCACCTGATAAACAAACCAGATGGCGAGTATGGCTATTAACAGGATAAAATAGTACATTACTTCTCTAACTTCAAAGTTGATCTGCATGAAACCGAGATTAATAGACTCAGGCGGTTGAATACCTCTAATCCCAGCCCCACCACCGGTTACATGTTCTAGGTTATTGGCCAGTATAAAAAATATTTGACCAATCCCCATTGTAACAAGGGCAAAATAGTGTCCTTTTGTTCTAAAGGATATAAATGCTACGAAAAATCCTATTATCATAGTCACAATGATTGCAATCGGCATGGAGATCCAAAATGGCCATCCATAGTTCATCGTGACATAAGCTGAAAAGTATGCTCCAATTCCATAAAAAATAGCATGGCCAAAACTCAATTCACCTAGGTATCCTAAAACTAACCCTATACTAACTGCAAGTAGAATATTGATAATGGCCATAATTCCTAAATGTAATATATAGTCTCCCACGACAAACGGGAAAAGGATAAGGAAGACTCCTAAAAACAAAAAAGCTACTACTTTATTTACCTTAAAGTTACTCACCTTTCCACCTCCCCGAACAATCCAGAAGGCTTAATTAATAGAATCAATATCATTAACCCAAAGGCAAAAACATCTTGGTAAAGAGATGAAATATACGTGGCTCCAAGTACCTCAGTCTGACCGAGGATTAAGCCTCCTATAATTGCACCGCCTAAAGAACCCATACCACCGATCACAACGATTGCGAATGCTTTCAATAATGGTAAAAAGCCCATTTCTGGATTAACAGAGAATAACATTCCTAAGACTGAACCAGCCCCTGCTGCTAATAATGAGCTGACTCCAAAAATAAAGAAGTTAATTTGTTTTACATTGATCCCAACAATTTTTGCTGCATATGGATCCTGGGAATAGGATCTCACTGCTTTACCTATCTTCGTTTTATAAAGCACGATATAGAGGAATAGAATCAAAACTACTGTAATAGACATGGCGAAGATTCTTTCATAGGAAATTATTAAATTGCCAATTTCTAATACACCCTCGAATGTCGCATCCATAGAAAACGGGTAAGTACCAAATATTAATTCTGCTACATTTCGGAGAATATACATCAATCCAATACTTACTAAGAAAGTATTAATCATCGGCATATTGCGAACATGTTGAAATAAAGCTTGTTCCATTAGCATTCCAAAACCGAACATAATAACCATTGAAATTATTAACGCAAAAAAGATGTTAAGATTTAAATACATCGAAGTGACTAACGTGATGTACGCACCAAGCATCATTAATTCACCATACGCAAAATTTCCTATCTTCGATATACCGAAAATCATCGTAAACCCTAATGCCATTAACGCATAGATTCCACCTAAAACTAAACCGTTTACAAGTTGAACTGTTAACACAATTTCACCTCCAATTTTTATTAAAGTACAGGATATTGTTTATGCATTAACGTATTAAAATCATGAGATGCAAGAACAACATCTGCTATTTTTTCAATCTTTTTAAATGTTTCCTCGAATTCAGCTAAATTTATATGAATACCGTTTGGAATATGGTCTATTTTTCCATCACCCTGCCAATTTCGATCTAACGGAATACAATCACTAGCAATTAGGTAAACGCCTTTTGCCGTTTCAACTGCCACCCCCATTAATCCAGGAGTATGCCCTGGCAACTTTATTAAATGGACACCTTTGACAATGTTATAAACATCTCCATCCACTACTTCAATTTGATTCAAAACCTCCAGCCAACTAGGAGTTATATCCATTCCAATATCATATTGGCTTTTTTGGATTTTATTAGGCGCAAGGGCATAGTTGATTTCATCCTTTTGCACCAAGAAGTTTGTATTTTTAAATATTTTACAATTCCCACAATGATCCCAATGTAAATGTGATAATACAACGATGTCGATGTCTTCAGGACTAATACCCATATTTTCTAATGCAATTGCTGGATGCATACTTTCATCACGAATTAATGGTACATGATATTTAGTTGCCCTTTCTGAGTCACATGGACCTGTATCAACCACTATTTTCTTGCCATCTGCTTCAATCAGGAACATGATGCAAGGAAAATCTTCTTTTTTTCCTTGATTTCTTCCATATAAAAAGCTTGAAACTTCGAAATTAGGGAAGACTCCAACTAAAATCGGTTTGATAATGGGAAAATTACTCAATTCTAAACCTCCTCTTTTTGCTTATATCTCGTAACCTCAGCTACGGCAATGACATCTTTGTTTCCAAGTCCGATACTCTGAGCTGTTTCATAATAATGCAAAACTTCATTTAAAAATTTAGAATCTCCTCCTAGATTAGAAGCCATTTCTAATGCTAATCTTAAATCCTTTGTACCTAGATCAAGTGAAAAACCTGCTTCAAGATCTCCTTCAATTAGTTTTGGAAAACGTTTTATAAAGTGGAATGACCTTCCAGCACAATTAGATAAAGCCTCGTATAGTATTTTTTTATCAAGTCCATATGCCTCACCTAGATGAAACGCCTCTGTTGTTACCAATACATTAACTAAAGACATCATATTATTAATTAATTTCACTGCACTTGCACTTCCTGAATCTCCCACGTACAAAACTTTCTTGGAAATCGAATTCAGTAATGATTCATATTTTTTATATATTTCTTCACTAGACCCGATTAAGAATACTGTTTCTCCTCGACTAACCTCGATTGGACCTGAACTAATTGGGGCATCAATTAAATCAATATTTTTTTTTGATGCTTGCTGGTTTATAAGCTTTTTAGTTTCAGGATCAACAGTACTTGTATCGATAAAACACTTAGATGAATCCGCAAAGTTTAATAGTCCATTTTCGGAAGATAAATATACATTTCTGACAATTTGCGGGTTTGGTAAGCAAGTAAAGATCACATCTGCTATTCTTACTAACTCTTCTTCACTTTCAACAGGATTAGCTCCAATATTTTGCATTGCATTTATTTTGCTTCTATCGATGTCGAATACATAAGTGGTATAACCTTTATCTAGAAAGCACTTCACAAAAGCGCTTCCAATATTACCTAACCCTAAAACCCCTAATTTTATCATTTCTCCTACTCCTTTCAATACTTTAAAAATGATACTCTTTTTACATTTGTGGAACTATCTCTTTACGTTAATATACAAATGCAAGATCTGTGCCAAAAATAAAAGAATTAAAAAAATCCTTATTTTTGTACTTTTTAAGTAAACACGCCCTAAAGA
>JAEWMK010000095.1 GCA_023457235.1 Bacillota bacterium | reverse complement strand
GTTTCAGACAAAGAAGGAATTTTTGAAAGAGCTGATAAAGGCACCTTATTTCTTGATGAAATTGGTGAAATGCCTTTAAGTTTACAGGCAAAGCTTTTACGAGTCGTTCAAGAAGGCGAGGTAACTCCAGTCGGCTCAGGAAAAATAAAGAAAGTGGATGTACGTATTATTGCAGCAACAAATCGTGACTTGATGGTTGAGGTGCAGAATGGAAGATTCAGAGAAGATTTATATTATAGATTAAATGTGATTCCACTTCAGCTGGCACCATTAAGAACTAGAATGGGAGATATTCCGTTATTAATCGATCATTTTTTGGTTTTGTATAGTAAGAAGTTAAACAGGTCTTTATTAAAACTAAGTCATGAGGCAAAAAAATGGCTTTATTCTTACAAGTATCCAGGGAATATCCGAGAGTTATCAAATATAATCGAGTATTCAGTAGCATTATTAGAGGGTGATGTGATTCAATTGGATGACCTTCCATTGCATCAACTCAAAACTACAACCTATCTTTCTAATGTAATAGATAATGATGTCATTCACCTTAAGGCAGGAATTACCTTAGAAGAAGCCGAGAAGGAAATTATTCTTCATACATTAAAGCTGAATAATAATCGCCGCAAAAATACGGCAGATGTATTAGGGATAAGCGATCGGACATTACGGGATAAATTGAAACAATATAAAAGTGAATCTGCTTACCAAGAGGCGAACCTATGATTCGATCTTTCATTATTTCAGTATGTCTAGTTTTTCTAATAGCCGGTTGCAATACTACTATTGACCACCCCAAATATACGAAAAAGACCGCTTTTACTAATTATCTCACAATTGCAACAGGTGGAAAATATGGTCCTTACTTTATCATAGGCAGTGACTTAGCTGAAATTTACTCGTCTAATCTAAACATGAATGCCACAGTACAGTCGACTGGCGGCTCTGTCGAAAATATTAACCTTCTGGAAGAAAAGAAGGCTGATTTAGCATTTGTAATGGCTGATGTTGCGCTTGCAGCTTATGAAGGAAAAGGTCAGTTCAAAAAGGCATTCAAAGATTTGCGTATAATAACGGGTTTATATATAAATTATGTGCAAATTATTACACTTGAGAGTAGCGGCATTAATAATGTAAACGATCTGATTGGAAAAAGAGTCGGTGTTGGAGCGTCAAATAGTGGTGTAGAGGTAAACGCTCGAATGATTTTAAAGGGATATGGACTGGCTGACAGTGACTTCCAACCATTTCTACTCTCTTATCATGAATCAATGGAAAAGTTGAAGTTAGGGGAAATTGATGCAGCATTTGTTACATCTGGTTTACCGAATTCTCCGGTAGTCAAGCTCTCCAAAGAAAAAAATCTAAAGATTGTTCCCATCTATGTTAATGAGTTGAAAAAGGAGGAGCTATCGCCCTCCTTTATTGAAACTGTTATCCCTGCCTATACATATGGGAACAAAGAGCCTGTTAGAACAGTAGGAATTCAAAATTTATTAATAGTACGGAAGGATCTTCCTGAATCGGAGGTATATTATCTTATCTCTGCTCTTTACAATAATATTTTCAAGCTACGGATAACACACGGGGCTATGATTGATGTGTCGCCATTCGATTCTCCTCCCAACCTCCCCATTCCGCTTCATGGCGGTGCAAAAAGATATTATGATGATATACGCTTTAATTAATATACTTGAAAAGCTCACCTCTTTTTATCAACTTGGAGTCGGGCTTTTTTTTTAGTAAATTTGATTCTTACTAGTTTTCTCTTTTATATCGTAAAGCAGCCTGTAATGCTTGCCCAAAATCAGCAATTAAATCATCTACATGCTCCAATCCAACGGAAAGTCTTAATAATCCGTCGGAAATCCCTCTTTTTTCTCTTTCCTCTTTCGGCATTGCAGCATGAGACATTGTCGCTGGATAAGAAAGTATGGACTCGACAGCACCAAGGCTTACGGCAAAGACAGGTAATCGCACATGTTCGACGAATGCTTTCGCAGTTTCTTTATTTGGCAACTTGAAGGATAAAACAGCTCCGAATCCGCTAGCCTGTTTTACGTGGATATCATGGCCGGGATGAAATGAGAAGCCCGGATAATACACTTCCTCAATCAATGGGTGATTATGGAGGTAAGTTGCTATAAGCTGTGCTGATTCCGATGACTGTTTTAAGCGAGTTCCTAACGTCTTCATTCCTTGGATTAGTATATAGGAATCTTGTGCACCTAAAATAGCCCCAAAAGAATTTTGAATAAATGCTAATCTTTTACCCAAGTCTTCATTTTGTGTCACGGCCAAACCTGCAATAATGTCACTATGACCTGATAAAAATTTTGTAGCACTATGAAGTACCACGTCTACTCCTAATTCAAGCGGTTTTTGATAAAGAGGCGTCATAAAAGTGTTGTCGAGAAAAGTTAAGCAGTTATATTCTTTCGCAATTTTTACGACCGCTTCAATATCTGTAATGTTTAAACATGGGTTAGATGGCGTTTCAATATAAATGACCTTCGTATTCGGCTGAATCGCACTCGATATTTCATTTAGATCAGTCATATTAACAAATGTGTGCTCAATGTTAAATCGATTTAATACTTCTGTTATAAAGCGATAAGTCCCACCGTAAACATCTTCTGAAATTAATACATGGTCACCTGCAGAAAGCAGCATGAAAGCAGAAGAAATAGCTGCCATTCCGGAAGCAAAAGCTAACCCTCTCACACCACCTTCTAATTCAGCAATTTTCTGTTCCAACGCTTGCCTGGTCGGATTACCGGAGCGGCTATAATCGAATGGACCAAAATGATCAAAGCTTGCTTGATGATAAGTGGATGATAAATAAATAGGCACGTTGACTGCACCTGTCTTCTGCTCAATTTCTACATTTGATGATGCGTGAATTAATTTAGTTTCTACTTGATCCTTGTATACACTCATAGATCGTTATCCTCCACTTGCTGCAATTTGGAAAATACTTGTTTAAGGTCTCTTATTAAGTCTTCCGCATCTTCAATACCAACTGAAAAACGTAATAACCGATTACAAACCCCGCGTTGTGTTCGCTCTTCTTCTGGAATGTCTGCATGTGTCTGTGTGGCAGGATAAGTAATAAAACTTTCAACGCCGCCCAGACTTTCGGCAAAAGTAATTAATTGAAGACTTTCTAGAAAAGTTCCAATCCACTTGCTTTCTTTTAAGCGGAATGACAGCATCCCTCCCTTACCGGGATATAGAACGTCAGTAACTAAAGGTTCTTTTGCTAAGTAGTCCGCAATTTTTCTAGCATTTTCATCATGTTGTTTCATTCGTAAATGAAGTGTTTTTAATCCTCTGATTAATAGCCATGAATCAAGAGGTGATAATACTGCACCTGCTGCGTTATGGTGAAAAGCTAATCTTTCGCAGATGTTTTCCCCTTTTGCAACAACGAGGCCTGCAAGTACGTCATTATGTCCCCCAATGTACTTGGTTGCACTATGAATAACGATATCCGCACCTAATTCAAGTGGTCGCTGAAAATAAGGTGTATAAAAAGTGTTGTCAACAATAAGTAATAAATTATGTTTTTGAGCAAGTAATGCAAACTGCGTTATATCGATTTCCTGCATTAATGGATTCGTCGGAGTTTCAATAAAAATAGCCTTCGTATGGGAAGTAATTAGCTTTTCTGTTTCGTCAACATTGCTAAAATCCGTATAGGTCGTATGAATGTCATAGGCATCTGAAAAGTTTTTTAGTAAGCGGTAGGTTCCGCCATAAATATCTTCAGTAACAAGCAGTTCATCACCACTCCTAAAAAGAGATAGAACCAATTGGATAGCAGCCATCCCTGAACTACAAGCAAAACCACGGTCCCCTGACTCCAAACTAGCAATTCCTTCTTCTAAAATAGTTCGAGTTGGATTTTTAGTACGAGTATAGTCATATCCTGTAGACTGTCCAAGTCCACTATGCCCGTAGGCCGTTGATAAATATATAGGCGGATTGACGGCCCCTGTTTTGTGATCCGTTTGATTTCCTAATTGAACTAACTTTGTTTCTAAGCTATTTGTTGACATGCCTTTCATCCCTTTCGTTTACATTCATTTTTAAATTAAGGGCAAAAAATAAGAGCCCTCTAATAAGAAGAAGGCTCCTAAAAAACGAAAACAATCTTCTCATCTTCTAGGCGCTTATCGCCTATTGGAATTAGCACCGTGTCTTCTATAAGGCCGGTTGCTGAGACTTCATTGGGCCAATCCCTCAGTCTCTCTGGATAAGAAAAAATATGTAAATTTTTAATAATTTGGATAATTATCATTGTAATATACTTTAAACTTTAATACAAGTAGAAAATGGGAAGGGATTCTAAGAAAGACCGTTTATCATCGTTTTTTAATATCATAGTTTTTGGGTAGGAATAATTTGATTTTTTTCTTGACATTTTTTTATTAGAATTGTATCTTTAAAAATATCAACAATTAAATAAATTTTTTGATTTTTCTTATCGAGAGAGGTCGAGGAACCTGGTCCTAAGACACCTCAGCAACCTGTTATTCTTCATAACAAGGTGCTAATTCCAGCAAGTTTTTTAACTTTATTCAGCAAAAGTCGGCTGAATAAAGTTAAAGCCTCCGGC
This sequence comes from Bacillota bacterium, assembly GCA_023457235.1. GTDB lineage: Bacteria > Bacillota > Bacilli > Bacillales > Bacillaceae_J > Schinkia. Next base: position 14,662 of record JAEWMK010000095.1, on the reverse strand, counting down.
GGATGCCTCAGATTTTTAAAGGTAGTTTTTCGAGCAAGCTCGAAAAAATCTGGGCGCAAATACGCCGAGGCGTATTTGATAACTTGAAAGATAAGAGGTGATGCTGTCCATCAACAGGGTCCCTTCTTATTTAGAAGGGGCTTTTTTTAATCCAACAACTAATCCGATTAAATGGATAGGTATTATTAAAATTAAATAAAAAGGAGAGTTATATTATGAAAAACAAAAAGTTATTAAAAGTCTTAGCAACAGGTTTAACATTAGCGGCAATACTTACTGGGTGTGGATCCAATGAACCATCAAGTGCAGATGCACCGGCAGATGGGGCAGGTGGTGATGTAGAAGTTAGAAAAGTAAAGGTAGCTTATGACCAAGCTTCCAAACCGATTTCATGGACAGATGAAAAAGGGAATGCAGCAGGATATGATGTGGAAGCTATGAGACTAGTAGATGAATTACTTCCGGAGTATGAATTTGAATATGTTGGAACGACAAATGATGACTTATTAATTGGAGTTCAACAAGGAAAGTATCACGTTGGTGTAAAAAATGCTTTCTTTACGGAAGAAAGAACGAAAAATTTTATCTATCCTAAGGAATTTATAGGTTTAAGCAGCACAGGACTTGTGTTAAAGAAAGAAAACGAAAATATTAAAACATTGTCTGATTTTGCTTCAGCTGGATTTTCTTTAGCACCGATTGCTGCTAATAACGCGCAATATACTGTGGTTGATGAATATAACAAGGCTAATCCAGACAACCCGGTAAAACTGGAAGCCGGTGATACATTTTCAGTTGATGTCGTTCAATGGGTAAATGAAGGTCGTGTAGACGGTGGCGTCATCATTGAAGGACAGTATGATAAGCAAGTTAATGCGGAAGACGGTCCATATCACAATTTAGTAAATGATGTTGTTTACAATGAGTTTGCTGTTATTAAAACATGGCCATTGTTTAATAAAAAAGAACAAGAGTTTGCCGATGCTTATGACGAAGCAATTAAAAAGGTTAAAGAAGAAAAGAAACTAAATGAATTGAGCACACAATTCTACGGTAGAGATTTATTTGAGGTATTAGATAAGGTAGAAAGATAAATACAATGGTTGGAAGAAGAGGGAGATGAAACATGGAAAAATATTTTGATGTATCCTATATTATTGAAGCAATTCCCATGTTACTTCCATTTTTAAAAATGACATTTTTAGTTGCAGGTCTATCTGTGTTGTTTGGAACAATCTTAGGTTTGATCTTAGCGGTAATGAAGCTTTCAAAAAGTAATATTGCGCAGAAGATAGCCCACGGATACACAACGGTCTTACGGTGTACACCATCGATAGTCCTGCTTTTCCTCACATATTATGGTATTCCGGCGATCGCGAGTAACTTCGGTGCAGATTTGAATGATGTTGACACCGCTGTCTTTGTCATAATCACATTTACACTGCAATTCGGTGCTTTAATGTCTGAGGTGATTCGAACGGCCTATCAATCTATTGACCGTGGCCAATTTGAAGCGGCTGTCAGCGTCGGGTTAAGTGATGTGCAAGCATACAGAAGAATTATCTTGCCTCAGGCGTTTGTGGTGGCTTTGCCAAACTTCGGGAATAGCCTGCTTGAGTTGATGAAAGAAGGGGCGCTAGCTTACACAATTGGGTTGATTGATGTAATGGGAAAAGCCAATCTTATTATTGCAGGAAATTATAATGCACATGCGTTAGAAATCTATATCGCACTATCGATTATTTATTGGGTGCTATCGATTGCGATCGAACAATTTTTCTTGAAATTGGAAAAAGTATTCAGCAAAGGGAAACAAGTAATAAAAACTATGTAAGGTGGTGGGAAAGTGTCCGAAGGCCTAAATTATGAATTTTTAATAGATACATTTTTTGTAGCATTGTCTGGGGTGCCTACAGCGCTTCTCATTACAGTGGTTGCGTTACTAGTTGCTCTACCGTTGGGGTTTTTACTTGCCTTAACGAGAATAAATCGGATTCCTGTTTTAAATCAGTTTGCGCGAGTGTATGTTTCGTTTGTAAGAGGTACGCCGGTCATTGTACAAATTTTTATTATCTATAACAGTGTCCCTCTATTGTTGGCATCAATATTTGAAACATATAACATAAAATTAGATGTTTATGAAGTTAATCCAATTTGGTATGCCTTTATCGTATTTTCCTTAAATACAACAGCTATTCTGATCGAAGTCTTCCGTTCAGCATTAGGTACAGTAAGTAAGGGCCAATTGGAGGCAGCCCAGTCAGTTGGATTAACAAATTTCCAAGCTTTTAGACGAATCATCATTCCGCAAGTACTGGTAGTGGCTTTGCCCAATATATGTACAGCAACTGTCAACCTTATTAAAGCAACATCTTTAGGTTATGCCATGTCACTGCAAGAGATTACATTAAAAGCACAAGTGGCAGCAAATGTCGGTTACAACTATATTGAGGCTTATATCGATATCTTTTTAGTATATTTAATAGTTTGTAGTTTAGTTGAATATGCATTTAAGCTTTATGAAAAACGTTTAACAAGATATAAAGCAGCTAATGCCTGAGATTGAACAGGAGGTGGTTACATGTTAGAGATTAAGAATATTCATAAGTCCTTTGGGAAAAACGAGATTTTAAAAGGAGTCGATTTAAAAATCGACAAGGGTGATGTTGTAGTAATTCTTGGACCAAGTGGTTCCGGCAAGACAACATTGCTTCGCTGTATTAACTTCCTTGAAAAAGCTGATGAAGGACATGCGATTTTCGGAGAAATTGATGTAAACCTTAAAACAGCATCGAGGAAACAAATTCACGCAATAAGGCAGAGGGTTGCCTTTGTATTTCAAAATTATAATCTCTTTAATAATAAAACGGCATTGGAAAACGTAACAGAAGGGCTAATTATTGGCCGAAAGGTTCCAAAAGTAGAAGCGATAAAAATTGGAAAAGCTGCACTAGATAAAGTGGGTTTATCTGAGAAATATGATGCGTATCCTAGTGAACTATCAGGAGGGCAACAACAACGGGTAGGAATTGCAAGGGCCGTAGCGTTAGAACCGGATATTATTTTATTTGACGAACCTACCTCCGCATTAGATCCGGAATTAGTTGGTGAGGTTCTTACTGTTATGAAAAATATCGCCAAAGAAGGTACAACAATGTTGGTTGTAACCCATGAAATGTCTTTTGCAAAAGACGTAGCAAGCAGAGTGATCTTTATGGATGGTGGTGTCATTGTGGAAGAAGGCACACCTCATGATATTTTCTCCAATCCAAAAGAAGAAAGAACGCGTCAGTTCCTAAAAAGAGTAATTCCTGAAGATTTTAATTACTACATTTAGTAGTTTAACTTTATTCAGCTATCTGAATAAAGTTAAAGCCTCCGGCGGATGCCTCGGATTTTCAAAGGAAGTTTTTCGAGCAAGCTCGAAAAAATTCGGGCGCAAATACGCCAAGGTGTATTTGATAAATATTTCATAAAAGGATGGATAGTCAAATGTCAAAAAGAGCAAGATTACTAAACGCATTTAACAACAAGCCAGTTGATCGAGTACCAGTTGGTTTCTGGTTTCATTTTTTGCCGGAAGAGTTACATTTCCATGGTTCATCAGATCCCAAATTAATTCAAGAAAGTATTGCTCTTCATAAGAAATTTATTGAAGAAGTAGATCCAGACTTCGTCAAGATTATGAGTGACGGTTACTTCCATTATCCAAGTGATGTTTATGAAAATCTAAATAGCGCGACAGATTTAAGAAATTTTAAGCCTATAGGAAAAAATCACCCATGGATTCAAGGACAAGTTGAACTAGCTAAAAAAGTTATTAGTTTTCTAGATGATACAAGTGCATTTTATAATGTTTTTGCGCCGGCAAAGTTTTTACGATTTGCTATTTCTGATGAAAAATTCATCGAATTGTTTAGAGAAGATCCTATAGCAGTTGGTTTTGCATTAGATGTTATTGCGCAGGACTTGGCTGATTTATCGGAACTGGTTATAAAAGAAGCGGGTGCTGAAGGGATTTATTTAAGTGTGCAAAACCCGAATAATGGAGCACTTACGTATGATGAATACCGTACCTACATAACGCCAAGTGACAAACTAGTATTAAACCGTGCCAATGAAGCTAGTGAAAATAATATTCTTCATTGCTGCGGATATGACGGCAATAAAAATATTCTAGAAGTATGGCAAGATTATAATGCAAAAGCAGTGAACTGGGCAGTATCAATCGAAAATATAGACCTTACAGAAGGTAAGAAGCTCTTTGGAGGCAAAGCTGTTATTGGCGGCTTCGATAACCGTCCAGAGAAACTATTGCACAAAGGAACGAAGGAAGAAATAGAAGCATTTACAGAAGACATCATTACGAAAGCTGGTAAAACAGGTATTATTATTGGAGCAGACTGCTCAATCCCAAGTGACATTGAAGTTGAAAGAATACAATGGGTGAAAGATAAAGTAAGTACTTTATAAAAAACGAAAACTATCAATCTATTACAAGTTCTATTGTAGTGGATTGGTAGTTTTATTATTATTTATAGCTTTGTCATTGTTCATTGTTGATTTTCGACAGGTGTGTTGTAGTCGCATAAGCGGAGGAATTCCGTTTAAATTGAAAAAGTAGTGGTTAGACTGCAATATAGGCGGAGATTTTCCGATTAAGCAACCTAAAAAGCCTTAAAATCATGAAAATGTATAGTTTAACAGGAAAAAATCCGTTTATTTTTAAGGAAAAAGGTGAATTTTCTGATTTAGCAGGAATCCTTCCGCCTATTTTTAAATGCAATAAAACACATCCACCTTTAAAAGAGCTTTATTTATCACTATTATTAATTGCTTTCTCTGCAAGTAATAAAATCGTCATGTCGTCCATTGGTGGGTTATGTAGACCTGCTCGGACATCACGGTAATACCGTTGCAAAGGATTTTTAGCTGATAAACTTTGGGCACCAACGACTCTCATTGCTAAGTCGACAACTTTTATCGCAGCATTTGTGACGGCATGTTTGACTGCACCCAGTTCAGGTTTTAATTGATTGCGTTCTTCTTCACTTGAATCATCCCATTGTTGGGCAACTGAATAAAGAAAATGTCGTGCTCTCATTAACTCTAATTCCATTTCCCCTACTTTTTGTTTTACATATGGCAAGTCAATGATCGATCCTGTAATACTATTTGGTGAGTAGTCCTTGGCGAAATTAATCGCATATTCTTCTGCAGCCTGCGCAATTCCTAGGTAACAGGCAGGGATATGAAGCAACCAGCCAGAAGCCCCTTTATTCCCCGGTTCAAACCACTCCACCTGGTAATCCTCCTCAATCTTGACATTATTCAACACTAAATCATGGCTTCCTGTTCCTTTCATAGCAATACTATCCCATGTTTCCACAATATCAACCCCGGTTGTTGATCTGGGAATTAAAAAGTAACCGATAGCCCCAGTTTCTGGAACAGTAGCTGTTACGTTAAAATAATCAAGTACTGGTGCCATTGTAGAAAATGTCTTTCTACCATTAAGAATCCATTTATCCCCATCTTTAATAGCTGTAGTAGTAGGCTTTCCACCCCGTGTTGGACTACCGGTTTGTGGTTCTGATGCACAGTTATTAATAAGGGCTCCTTTTTTTACATCCTCACATAACATTTGGAATGTGGATTCTTTCCAAACATTTTTTTCACCTAGATCTTGGATAATCCCCATATGCCAGCCTATCGATAAAGCCGTCGCTCCATCCCCTCTAGCAATATACTCTTGAAATCTAACAAGATCGTAAAGGGAAATTGCTTCGCCTCCGTATTTTTTCGGCAGGGTTAACTCTGTATAGCCGGTGTTTTTAAGTTCAGAAATATTTTCAAATGGAAAGCTTCCTTCTTCATCAACTTTTGCAGCTCTTGTTAAAAAACGTTGAGACAATTCCTTCATATATTCAAGCCGCTCATCCATGCTTTTAAGATCTTGAAATCTCATGTCATACTCATTCCTTTTTCCTTATATAGTCATAGAGTGTAATTGATTTCCTACTATTCTTATCAATTTTTAATCATTAAATAATTATACAATGATTTATTATGTATTCCAATCATTAGTTGCTGTATTTTTGTCGTAATTATTTTTATTTAAATTACTTGACGACATTAAATTAATATATTATAGTTGATTACGTAAAGTAAGTTAATAAAAAAAACAACAAATTACTGGAGGACGATATATATGTCAACATTTACTTTAGATAAAGTACACAGCGGGATTGGATTTCAAGTGAAACACATGATGGTTTCCAAAGCAAAGGGTGAATTCAAGAACTTCGATGTTTCAGTTGAAGGTGATATTGATAATCTTGAAGGTTTAAAAATCAATGTAACAATTGATGCCGCATCTATCAGCACAAATAATGATGATCGCGATGGCCATTTACGTTCTGCAGATTTCTTTGACGTAGAAAACTACCAAACTATTAAAATCGAAGGTCAATCCATTAAAAAAGTTTCTGATGGAGAATACGAATTAACAGCATTAGTTACGATTAAAGATGTATCAAATACAGAAAATTTCACAGTAGAATTTAGTGGCGTTTCTAAAAATCCAATGGATGGCAGCACTGTTACTGGATTCGATGTGGAAGGAAAAATTAATCGTGAAAATTACGGTTTAACTTGGAATGCAGCACTTGAGACTGGCGGATTCCTAGTTGGTAAAGAAGTAAAATTATCTGCAAACTTTGAGTTTGTAGTAGCATAATTTATGCTTAAAAAGCATGGCTTACAACTTGTGGCTATGCTTTTTTCTTTATTATTTAAAAAATTTAAATAACTTATTGACAATTGGATTACTTGGTTTTAATATAGACATTAATTACTAATCAATATAATAATTTCTTATCAAGAGCGACTGAGGGAACAGGCCCACTGAAGTCCAGCAACCTCCGTAAGGAACGGTGCTACATCCTGCAGAATGATTTCATTCTGAAAGATAAGGTGAAAATTGACATTGTCAGGTTAACCCTCTTTCAAAATGAAAGAGGGTTTTTTTACATGTAAAAAAGATTGGGGAGGAGAGGGTTTCATTGTCTTTAAACACACGAATTAATCACCAAGTTCTTGAGAAAATCATTTATGCATTAGAAGGTTTAGAATTTGGAACGGTTCAAATTACTGTTCATGATTCACAGGTGACACAAATTGAAAAGAATGAAAAACACCGGTTTCAATTACAAAAACAAAAAGCAAAGGATCCTGCAACAAATGAAAGTCAAAAGTAGGACCTTAACAAAATTAAATTCTTGCCGATCGGACCACCGAAGGCTCCTTTAGTTTTTAGGTACAACTATGTACTAAAACTTTAGGGGCTTTTTTATTTGTTAAAAGCCCCAAGAAATCAAAGATTGGAGTGTGGGATTTGATCGAAATACGCAACCTTGTGAAAAGTTATCATTCGAAAAAAGGAATAGTAGTGGGAGTTGATCATGTATCTCTGAAAATAGCTAAGGGAGAGATATTTGGAATTATTGGATACAGTGGTGCTGGAAAGAGTTCGCTATTACGGTGTTTAAATTTATTAGAAAAACCGACTTCTGGAGAAGTATATGTTGATCAAGTTGAACTTACTTCCTTAAAAAAAGCAGAGCTTAGGAAAGCCCGTCTGAAGATTGGTATGATATTTCAACATTTTTACTTAGTAAGTTCTAAGACTGTTTTTGAGAATGTTGCTTTTGCATTAAAGGCAGCACGGAAATCAAAAGCTGAAATTCAGGATCGTGTCCTTGGGCTTTTAGAGATCGTAGGTCTTGCAGATAAAAAAGATGCCTTTCCATCACAATTAAGTGGAGGTCAGAAGCAGCGAGTAGCTATTGCTAGGGCATTAGCAAATGAACCAAATGTGCTTCTTTGTGATGAAGCAACATCGGCATTAGACCCAACGACAACAAAAGCAATACTAAAGCTTTTAAAAAAAATTAATGAGGATCTCGGTTTAACGATTGTGCTTATTACACATGAAATGGAAGTTGTTAAAGAAATTTGTGACAGGGTTGCTGTTATGCAGCTAGGAAAAGTGATCGAAGAAGGGACGGTGTATGATGTTTTTGCTAACCCTAAAGAGAATTTAACAAAAGATTTTATTAATACAATATTACAATTCGAATTACCGGACCGGCTGATCGCTAATAAAAAAGGGAAAATTGTAAAAATTGTTTTTAAAGGAGAAGTAGCAGAGGAATCGATAGTATCCGATATGCTTCAGACATTTAAAATCAAGGGAAATATTCTTCATGGAAAAATTGAATACTTTAAGGAAATGCCACTCGGTATTTTTATTATGGAAGTAACAGGCGAATCATTCGAAATTGAGCGTGCCCTTAGCTTCATTAAAAAGCGGGTTGAAGTATTGGAGGTGTTCGAATATGCTGCTTGATTCCTTGATTGACCTATTACCTGACTTGAATAAAGCATTCTTTCAAACGATCTATATGGTTATCATCTCTTTAAGTATTGCGATCATCGGAGGTTTGCCCTTAGGGCTGATCTTATTCATAACAGATAGGGGATTGTTTTTGGAAAATATCCCCATTCAATCCATTGTTGGAATGATCGTAAATATTGTGCGTTCGATACCTTATATTATTTTACTTGTGGCGCTGCTCCCATTAACAAAGATTATTACAGGGACAACAATCGGGCCAACAGCAGCCTCAGTTTCTTTATCTGTTGCTGCGATCCCATTTTTTGCAAGGATAGTGGAGTCATCCCTTCGTGAAATTGATAAAGGAGTAATTGAAGCGGCATTGGCTGTGGGTGCAACACCATGGATGATTATTAAAGATGTACTATTGCCTGAAGCAAGGCCGAGTATTATTCAAGGACTGACACTTACAACGATTAGTCTAGTTGGTTATTCTGCTATGGCAGGTATCGTTGGCGGCGGTGGTATTGGTGACTTGGCAATACGATTTGGCTATTACCGTTATGACAACACAGTAATGGTTACAACAATTGTGGTTTTGATCGTTCTCGTGCAATTTATTCAATTCAGTGGAGACAAAGTCGCACGTTTTGTAGATAAACGATAAGTGAAATTTGATTTTCATTTTTTGATTAAACCAAGTATTCAAATACAAAAACTTATAATTATTGAGGAGGAAATATGATGAAGAGATTGATAAAAGTGGTTTTACCGCTACTATCCTTTGTACTGTTATTAGGTATTTTATCAGGCTGCGGACAAAGTGGAAAGACAAGTCAAGCGGCCAAGAGCGAAGGTTCTGGGGAAATTAAAGAACTTAAAATCGGGGCAACCGTTGGACCATACAGTGACATGGTTTCTAAAGCCATTAAACCAATCCTTGAACAAAAAGGCTATAAAGTGGAGGTCATTGAGTTTAGTGATTACATTCAACCCAATATTGCGCTTGGAAATGGTTCATTGAACGCCAATCTTTATCAACACAAAATTTATATGGAAACATTTGCAAAGGATAACAAACTAGAGCTTTCTGATGTGTTGCCGGTTCCTACTGTTCCGATGGGAATATATTCAAATAAATATAAATCTTTTGATGAGGTAAAAGAAGGTAGTTCTGTAGCAATACCAAATGATCCAACGAATCTTGCAAGAGCGCTGTTAATCCTACAGGATGTCGGCTTAATAAAATTCGACCAAAATGCTAACCCACTTACTGTTTCCGAAAAAGATATTATAGAAAATCCGAAAAATCTAGTCTTTCAACCCATCGAAGCAGCACAATTACCAAGGTCTTTAGAGAGTACGGATTTATCGGCTATCAATGGCAACTTTGCTTTAGCAGCTGGTCTAAGCTTACAAGATGCCCTTCAATTGGAGAACATTCCAGCAGATTATCTGAATCTGGTTGTTGTAAATACAAAAGATTTAGAGGCTGCATTTACAAAAGATATTCGGGAAGCGGTTGAATCAGCTGAATTTGAAAAAGTGATTGATGAGCAATTCCAAGGCTATAGTAAACCGGATTGGATGAAAAATCGTTAACCCTGCTTTTTATAATTCAATTCATGAGGAGGACTCGTTATGTTAAAGGTACACTTTGTAACAGAAAACCGGATTGCATATCTCACTATTGATGCACCACCGGTCAATGCGCTAGATGCAGAAGTATTATCGCAGCTATCTCGAGCTTTAGATGGGATCAATCGTGAGATCGATGTCGTTATTATATCTGGAGCCGGAGGTAAAGCTTTTGTTGCTGGTGCTGACATTCGTGAATTTCCAGCTCTTAAAAGAGAGTCTGGTGAAGCATTATGCAAGCGGGGGCAAAGTGTTTTTACTAAAATAGAAAACTTGCCCCAGCCTGTCATTGCAGCTATTGATGGCTTTGCACTAGGGGGCGGTTTAGAACTTGCGCTTGCCTGCGATTTTAGAATAGCTTCAACGAAATCAACCTTTGGATTTCCGGAAGTGAAACTAGGGATTCTTCCTGGTTATGGCGGGACTCAAAGACTTCCAAGACTAATTGGTATTGGGAAGGCAAAACAGATTATTTATTCTGGTGAATTTTTCACGGCTGAAGAGGCTTATAAATTTGGTTTGGTAGAGGAAGTGACCGATGAAGCTCCAATTGAAAAAGCAAGGGAGTGGGCAGAAAAAATTAAGAAACGAGGGTCGTTAGCAGTTGAGCTTGCTAAAAAAGCGATAACTTTAGGATTTGATTTGTCTTTAGAAGAAGGTCTTAATTTAGAAGCTCGTTTATTTGGTGAATTATGTGAAACAGCTGATAAAAATGAAGGGGCCACAGCCTTCCTTGAAAAAAGACAACCAATATTCTTGAAACGATAGGAGAAATAGAACATGACAAGAAAAATTGCAGTAATAGGATTTGGAACAATGGGTTCAGGAATTGCACAAGTATTTGTAGAAGCGGGCTATGAAGTGATCGCAGTGGAAAAGCAGGAGGAGCTGTTTACGCGGGGGTTACAACAAATTCAAAGAAACTGGGAACGGTCCATTGAAAAAGGCAGGCTAAACGTAGAAAAGAAAACTCAAATAGAACAGCTTCTAACTATAACAACCAATTGGAATAAACTTAAAGATGCAGAGTTTATTATTGAAGCGATTAGCGAAAATGTGGACTTAAAAAAAGAAGTTTTCAAGGAAATTAGTCAAGTAGTTAGTGAGAATGCCATTATTGCCAGCAACACGTCTGGGTTGAGTATTACGGAGATAGCGAGTGTTGTTAATAATCCTTCAAGAGTAATTGGCTGCCACTTCTTTAACCCGGTACCTGTTATGAAGCTTGTTGAATTGATTCGGGGTTATGATACGAGTGAACAGACGTATGAAAAGACGAAGGAAATTGTATTATCACTTGGGAAAGAATCAATAGAGGTGAACGAATCACCATTATTTGCTGTAAATCGAATTTTAGTTCCAATGATTAATGAAGCGATTTTTGTCCTACAAGAAGGGGTTGCAAGTGCAGCGGACATTGATAGGGGGATGAAACTCGGTGCCAATCATCCTATTGGACCATTAGCATTAGCCGATTTAATTGGCCTTGATACATTATTATTTGTTCAAGATTCTCTCTATGAAAATACTCAGGATTCTAAATATAGATCAGCCCCATTACTGCGAAAGCTTGTTAGGGCAGGCCATCTTGGTAGAAAGACGGGAAAAGGATTTTTTGAATACAAGTAATTACATGATTAAAAGGTGGGACTAAGATGAGTGTAACAATTGGCAGTTTAATAGATTGGTCTGCAGAAAATTTCCCGCAAAAGCTTGCCCTTGTATATGACAGAAAAAATCAACATTGGACGTATCGTGAACTTCAAGAAAAAGTAAATCGCTTTGCGGGGGCACTGCAGAATTTGGGTGTTAAAAAAGGAAGCGTTGTATCTACTTTTTTGTATAACACAAGTGAGTTTGTAATCGCCCTCTTTGCAACAGTGAAACTCGGTGCTGTTTTTAATCCGATTAATTATAGGCTGACTGCACATGAGTTGCAGTACATATTAAATGATGCTGAATCAAACGTCCTTTTATATGAAGGTGTCGTTGCAGATACAGTCAGAAAAACGATTGATTTAGGTGTAAACGTTGATCATTTCATCTTTGTCGATGAACAAGTTCCGACCGGGTCATTAGATTTTTATGAACTATTAAATAATATTGGAGGTTTTGAACCCGTAGAAGTAAGCGAAAACGATATTTATATCATGATGTTTACAAGCGGCACAACTGGGAAGCCAAAAGGTGTTATTCATAAACATCGTGATATGATTCATCATAATTTTTTAATGATGCAATGTCAGGGGTTCACAAAAGAGGATATCGGTCTGACCATTGCTCCATTAAATCATACAGCAGAGCTTCATACATCGTTTTTGCCAAGGGTTCAAGTAGGTGCAACGAATGTTCTCCTTCACCATTTTGATACGAAGCTTGTTCTCGAAACATTGGAAGCAGCAAAGATTACTCATCTGTTTGCTGCCCCAACTATGGTGAACATGCTTTTGAATGATGAGGATTTTGATAACTATGATTTATCGAATCTGAGATTGTTAGGGTATGGGGGTGCATCAATGGCCCCAGTTCTTATTAGAGAATTTCAGTTCAGAACCAATGCAAAACTAGTTCAAATGTTCGGAACAACCGAAATGGGGCCTGTTATGTCGGTATTGTATAGCGATGAACAGCTGCAAAAAGCAGGTTCAGCAGGGAAGGCTATTTTAACACACGAAGTACGGATTGCAAGAGTGAATCCGGATGGACCGACACATCCTGATGATTTGTGTGAGATCGGTGAGGTTGGTGAAATTCTCGTAAAAGGTCCTTGTGTGATGGAAGGCTATTATAAACGCCCTGATGCAACAGAAAAGGTGCTCGCTTATGGCTGGTATCATACAGGTGATTTAGGTTCGCTTGATGAAGAAGGCTATGTATGGATTCGCGATCGTATAGACCACATGATTAACTCAGGTGCTGAAAATATTTACCCAAGAGAAGTAGAAGACCAGTTGCTTGAGCACCCAGAAGTCCTTGAAGTTGCTGTCATTGGCGAGCCAGATCCAAAATGGGGCCAAATCGTTGTAGGATATATTGTCTTAAAGGAAGGTAGTCAAATTGGGGCAAGTGACTTAGACCAGTATTTGGTGAATGGAGAAAAATTGGCGCCGTATAAACGTCCAAGAAAATATCGATTTATTGACAGTCAACCAAAGACACCAAGCGGAAAAATTCAAAAGTTTGTCCTTGAAAAAAAGACCGATCAAGCAGTTTAGGAGGAAATGGGATTATGGTTTTACAATTAACACAAGACCATCAAGAAATAAAAGAAAGTATCCATCGTTTAGCTCAGGCAAGGATTAAGCCACGTGCTAATGAAATAGATGAGGCCGGAGAGTATCCGATGGACATTAAAGAGTTATTGGCCCAATATGGTTATCTCGGGGCCAATATCCCAGAGGAATACGGTGGTTCAGGTCTTGATCTATTAAGTTTTTGCCTAATTGTTGAGGAAATTGCGCGTGTATGTGCTTCATCATCGCAAGTAGTTGTCGTTCAAGAATTGGGGACATTGCCCATTCTGATTGGCGGTTCGGAGGATCTTAAAAGAAGATATCTTCCTGCTATTGCCTCTGGAAAGAAAATTGCTGCTTACGCCTTGACTGAACCAAATGCCGGTTCAGATGTTCAAAGCTTACAGACATTTGCGAAAAAAGAGGGCAATGACTATATACTCAACGGTCAAAAAATCTTTATATCCAATGGTGGTGTTGCGGATTTTTATACTGTATTTGCAAAAACCGAGAAAGGTATTACAGCATTTGTCGTAGATAGTGACACACCAGGACTTGAAATTGGTAAGTTAGAAAAGAAGATGGGCATTAAAGGCTCTCCTACAGCCCAATTATTTTTCGAAGACTGCCGCGTTTCTTCTCAAAATATTATAGGGGAGGAAGGACAGGGCTGGATTTTGGCAATGAAAACCTTCGACAAATCAAGACCAACAGTAGGGGCTCAAGCACTTGGTATAGCCCAAGGAGCACTAGATGCAAGTTTATCTTATATTGCTGAAAGAGAACAGTTTGGCAAGAAAATCGGATCATTTCAAGGTGTTCAGTTTATGGTTGCTGATATGGCCACACAAATTGAGGCAGCACGGGGACTTGTTTATCAAGCAGCAGTAAAAGTAAATGAATTAGGATTAGATGGGAAAGATCCTGAAGTAACAAAAGCCTCGTCTATGGCTAAATTATTTGCATCAGATGTAGCGATGAAAGTTACAGTTGATGCTGTTCAGTTATTAGGTGGATATGGGTATACACATGAGTACTCCGTTGAAAGAATGATGCGGGATGCTAAAATTACCCAAATCTATGAAGGTACAAATCAGATCCAACGAATTATTATTGCAAAAAATTTATTAGCGGGGTCAAAATGAAAAAAGATCTAAAACTTCTATTTATACATGGTGCAGGTGGAACTAGTAGTAAGTGGCGAAAACTTAAAGTCGAACTTGATCGTACAGATTTGGTGTATTCGATTATTGATTTACCTGGTCATGGTAAAGATAAAAGGATAGTTCCGGAAAGTATTGAAGACTATGCTCGAATAATTAATGAAGAAATAAAGGAAGATACAATCATTGTTGGCCACTCGATGGGAGGATTAATTGGAATTGAGGTGGCT
>JAEWMK010000094.1 GCA_023457235.1 Bacillota bacterium | reverse complement strand
CCATTCCGAACACGGAAGTTAAGCTCTTCAGCGCCGATGGTAGTTGGGGGCTGTCCCCCTGTGAGAGTAGGACGTTGCCAAGCAAACAAAAAGAGCAGAAGAGATTCTGCTCTTTTATTATGCAATCAAAACCATCCTTTCCTTTTAAACCAAATAAACATTAAAATCGCAATGACACCCATCAACCCCAAAGATAAAAAGTATCCATATTTCCAGACCAGCTCTGGCATGTATTCAAAATTCATTCCATATATACCTGCAATAAAGGTTAGAGGTGCAAAAATAGAAGTAATAATAGTAAGGATTTTCATAACCTGATTTGCTTGGTGCGAGTTCACGGAAATATAACTGTCCCGAATGTCCATTGTAATTTCACGGTTTGAATCCACCATCTCAGACAACTTTAATAAATGGTCATAAATATCAGAAAAGTAGGGGACCTTTCTTTTAATTCCTTCTAAATGCTGTGAGTTAAGCATTCGATATAACAAATCTCGCATTGGATTCACAGTATGCCTTAATGTTAATAATTGATGGCGGATATCAAAAAGCTCATCCAACAATACATCCATCGATTTTCCACTTGTATTATCTTCAATTTCATTTAAAACGTCCTCAATCTTATAAATGATTGGAAAGTATTGATCAACAATTTTATCCAGTACTTCATAAAAACAGTGGTATTGATCCCAATCTTTCATAATGTCTGTGGAAATAAGTCTATTCCATACTTGGTTAATCTGATTAAAGTTTTGATAATGAAAAGATACTACAAAGTTACTGCCGACAAAAAAGTTAATTTCCTCTTTTGTGAAATCATCCGGGTTAATAACATGGGTTACAAAAAATGTGAAGTCATCGTAATAATCAAGCTTAGGACGTTGTAATCGATGTACACAATCCTCAATCGCCAAGGGATGAAAGTGAAAATAACTGCTCAACTGATCTATTTCTTCATGAGTTGGCATATTGAAGTCGATCCAACACCATTTAAATAATGATATATCCAACTCATCGAGTTTTTTATGAATTACCTTTTTAGAGTCATGTGTAACTGCAATTACTTGTATCATTCCATACTCCCTGCATTGTATTTTTCTTTTATCATCTATAGTTAATTTGCCCTTAAGTGCAATAATTAAAGCAATTCATTCCAACTAATATATTTATGAATGTTTCTGAGCATTTTTTCGCAAAATAGTATCGATTTAAATAAACGTTTAATTCAAACGGAGGTTTCTCTTATGGTAAAAAGAAATGAAAAAACTTCAAATATTGTTGATCAAAAGGCATTGGTAAATGACAAGGTTCAAAAGGCAAGGGAAAATAATTTTAGAGGTGACCATATCAGAATGGGTAGTCCTGCTGGACGTTCGGGACAGGGTCAATAGATAACAAAAAAGCTTGAAGATTCATTCTTCAAGCTTTTTTTGAGAACTTAAGCATTAGCAGCCTTAGGTCCATGTTTTTTTGTTTTCATTATTTGGCTTACTACTAGGACAGCAAGTATTCCTAAACCAAGCATATCTGTAAAACCACCTGGATCAACAAGGAGTAGTCCCCCTGCAATACCAAGAAGCCGTTCAAAGATGTTCATTTTAGTCACTAAGTATCCCATAAATCCGGAACCCAATGCAGTCATACCGATCAGGGACGTGGCAATTACCGTTATTGCCTCAAAAGCCGTTGTATCCATTAGGAATAGGGCAGGTGAGAACACGAATATATATGGAATTAAGAATGCTGCTATCGCAAGCCTTGACGCTTCGAAACCAGTACGTATCGGATTTCCCCCCGATATTCCCGTGGCGGCAAAGGCGGCCAGGGCAACAGGCGGTGTAATATCTGCAATGATTCCAAAATAGAAAGCAAACATATGAGCTGATAACAACACCGACGCAGGAATTTCAGATGCTCCTGGATCAGATAATAATAGAATAATAGCTGGTGCAGCCATTGTTGATGTAATGATATAGTTCGCTGTAGTAGGGGAACCCATTCCTAGTATTAGCGATGCGATCATCGTGAAGATTAATGTAAGGATTAGAACTCCACCTGATAGATCAATTAATCCGTTTGCAAATTTAAGTCCAAGACCTGTTAAGGTTACAACACCCACGATAATACCTGCAGCTGCAGTAGCTGCTGCTACACCTAGAGCAGTCCTTGCCCCGTTTTCAAGTGCTTGAAAAATATCCTTTATTGACATTCTAGTATCTTTACGGAATGCTGCAACAACTATAACGGATAGAATCCCTAGTAATGCAGATCGTACTGGTGAAAAACCAGTTGACATTAGTGCAATAATAATAACAATTGGAAGTAATAAATAAAGCTTTGACAGAACTTCTTTTTTGTCTGGTAACTCTTCTTTTGTTAATCCTCTAAGTCCAGTTCGTTTTGCTTCTAAATGTACCATGATCCAAATACCTGCAAAATATAAAAGGGCAGGTACAGCAGCAGCTTTTGCGATGTCCCAATATGGGATACCTGTAAATTCCGCCATTAGGAAGGCAGCAGCTCCCATGATTGGTGGCATAAGCTGTCCACCGGTTGATGCAGCAGCCTCAACGGCCCCAGCAAACTCTGGACGATAGCCTGTCTTTTTCATCATTGGAATCGTAAATGATCCTGACGTAACAACGTTAGCAACTGAGCTTCCGCTGATAGTTCCCTGCAGGGCACTTGAGAAAACTGCTACTTTAGCAGGTCCACCTGTTGATCTACCGGCAATAAGCAAGGCAAGATCATTAAAATATTGACCAACACCTGATTTCTCTAGAAAAGCCCCAAACAATAGGAACAGGAATATAAATGTAGCCGAAACCGAAAGAGGGGTACCTAAGATACCATCAAGTGTATAATACATATGGCTAACTAAACGTTCAAGGCTTACGCCTCGATGTTCAAGAAATCCTGGCATATATCGACCAAATAAAGCGTAAAGAAGAAATCCAACTGCAATAATTGTGATTGGAAATCCTACAACGCGTCGAGCTGCTTCCAGCACTAATAATATTGCTAAAGCCCCTACGATAAAATCGAGATTATTGTACATTCCGGCACGATTGATAAGAGCTTCATACTCAATTGTCCAATACATTCCTACAAAAATACTTACAATAGCTAAAATAGCGTCATAAAATGGTAAACGGTTTTTCTTTGCTTTATTTGAAATTGGATAGAGAAGAAAGATCAAACCTAATGCGAATGTTAAGTGAACAGATCTTTGGAGCTGTGAGGCCAAATTTCCAAATATTGCAGTGTAGAGCTGGAATCCTGAAAATGAGATAGCTCCTATGGTGACAAGCCATTTTAAAAAGCCTGTATAGTTTCGAAAGCTTTGTTCTTTGTCATACTTGCTTAAAATCTGTTGAATTTCTTCTTCTGACATGGGTTGATTTTGATTAAGATCTTTGTCCGCCATATTTAACCTCCTATTTTACTTTTTTATAAATTGCTTTTCATTCAGGTGAAAGCCCGAGGCGAAGGTATTACCTCGGGCTTTTTTTAATTATTTACTTCGCACCTTTTTCTTCGAAGTATTTTAAAGCACCTGGATGAATATCCAATGTGATACCTTCTGTAGCAGTTTCAACTTTGATTGATTCCGCTTTTTTGTTAATAGCAATTAATTGATCTACGTTTTCAAATAAAGCTTTTGTTGCGTTATAAACAAAGTCTTCTGGTAAAGTTTTTGAAACAGCTAACATTGCTTTTACAGCTACTGTGTGTGTCTCACCAACACCTGGGTATGTGTCAGCTGGAATTGTTTCTTTTACATAGAACGGATATTTTGCAATTAATTCATCAGCTTTTGCATCATCAATACTAATTAATTTAACTCCATTAGTAGCAGATAATTCTGTAACAGCTGAAGTAGGTGCACCTGCAGTAACAAAAGCTGCATCTAGGTTGCCATCTTGCATACTTTGAACAGAGTCACCGAATGATAAACGTTGTGCTTTTAAGTCATCAAAAGTTAAACCGTAAATTTCAAGGATTTGCATTGCGTTAGCTTCTACACCACTACCAGGTGCGCCAACAGAAACTCTCTTACCTTTTAAGTCAGCAACGCTAGTAATTGTGCTGTTTCCTGGTAATACGATTTGAATTGTTTCGTTATAAAGAGATGCAAGACCTTGAAGATTTTCTACCTTTGTACCTTCAAACATCATTGTACCGTTTGCTGCATAGTCAGCTATGTCGTTTTGAACGAATGCTAAATCTACCTCTTGGTTTCCAAGTAGACGCATATTTTCTACAGAGCCACCAGTTGTTTGTGCTGTAGCGCTTACATCTGTATTATCACTAATAATTTGTGCAATTCCGCCACCTAGTGGGTAATATGTTCCAGATGTTCCACCTGTTGCAATGATTAATTGGCTTGGAAGATATTCATCTTTTTTGGCTGTATCGCCTTCTGTGCCACCTTCTGATTGGCCTTGGCTGCCTTCATTTCCTCCACCACATGCTGTCAATGCGAATAAAAGCATTAGAGCAAAAATTGAAGATAAAATTTTCTTCATTGATAATCCCCCTTTTCTTTTCTTTAAGTTTTGAAGCGTTTTCAAAACACATGTATACTATAACAGGTAGATAACAGAAAGTAACGAAAAACTACAGAAAAAAACTTTTAATATTTAAAATAAATATATTAATTAAAAAATAGGGGCAATTATTACTATTATAATTGCCCTTTTACTTCAATGTATAATGCATGCAAAAACTTGCGGATATTAACTCTCGAATTTCTATGCGTTTTCTTTTCATCAATTTCATTCATTTTAAGTCTGACTTCATGAAAATCAAAAAACTTTGTAGCAAAGTTTTCAAATTTTGGGTGTGTATAATCTGTTAAGCCTAATGAAGCTAAATTAGTAAGTGCCTGAATGATCGCCCGACGTAATCTTTGCTCCAAAGCCTTCACTGCATTCTCACTTGTGTCCAATTTCTGACTTTTAAGAACTTCCCTATATAATCCCTTTAACGAAATTTTATTAATATCGATGTTATTTCGTAGAAGATGATTCATAATTTCCTCTATGTCCCTGCTTCCGTTTTCACCAAGGATCCCCAAATCCGAAAAAATATTTTCAATAATGACCTTTGAATTTTGTTTCGAAGGAGTGTTTTGTTCATTTGCAAACGGAAAGAGATTTAAGCTTTCTTTTATTTTTAATAATGACTGCTCCATTTTTATTTTTTCTAAAACATTGTTGATAACAGCCGTTACCTCAACGCGATTCACTGGTTTATGTATGAAATATTCAATGCCATTTTTATATGCCTTTGCTACCATCTCTTTATTTTCTATTTGTGAAATCATAATTATTTTCCCTGAAAAGTTTTTTTCTTTTAAATGCCGGACCGTTTCGATCCCGTCTTGCAGGGGCATTAATAAATCAATCAAGACAATATCAGGTTTCAAAAGTAGAATTTCACTTTCGGCTTCTATTGGGTGATCCGATTCTCCAATGACATCTCCCAACGATTCTTCTCTTATAATTCTATGCATAATTTTTCTAGTAGAAATGTCATCATCTAGAATAAAGTAATTCATGATACTCACTCCTTCAAATTAATAGATCAAAAGGTAAAGTAACAGTGAATGTCGTTTGTTCATTTGAAGAATCTACATGAATGCTGCCTTGCATTTCCTCAACCATTAGCTTTACGTGTGACAATCCAATTCCGTTTGATAATTTTCCTGTTTCAGTGAATTTGGTACTGAAGCCGGGTTCAAATATAACATCATATTCATCTGGATGAATACCAGGTCCATTATCTATTACTTCAATAATAAATTCTGATTCATTTTTCTTCACATTAATTTTAACGAAGCCTTCTGTATCCACTTCAATTGCTTCTATCGAATTAGCAACAAGATTATTTAAGATAACGAGGAGTGGATAACTAAGATGGGTCTTAAAATCACCATTATGAACTGTGACGATAAGTTCAATTTTTTTTCTTAAAAATTCAATATATTTTCGGTTGGCCTTAATACTTAAATTTACAATCTCCATTAGAGATAGGGGTTTGATCGCTTTTTCCTGCTGAATCACCTCTTCGAGCCCGGCTAGGATCCTTTGATTATCTTTTTTTACCTCATGAATCTCCTGCGCAATGGAAAGGGCAATTCTTGAATTCTCGCTGGTATTCGGGTCCCTATTCAAATCCTGATACAAATTATGGGCTTTAAGTGTAATGCTTTCGATCACGGATAATGTTTTCTTTAAATAAAAGCCTTCGATATATAGATTCGATAGAATAGTTTGTACTTGTTCAAATCGTATTTGTTGCTCATTGAATATAGCCTTAATCCTGTATGACTCAATCATCGTAAATAACCCAACTACGAAAAAACTTCGAAAAATAGCAACCCAAATAATAAAGCCTATATTAGTAGGAATGATGGTTGTATCATTAATGATCAGGTGAAGCGTGATTTCACCTAAATTGGCAATCACATCACAA
The DNA here is from genome assembly GCA_023457235.1 of Bacillota bacterium. Lineage (GTDB taxonomy): Bacteria > Bacillota > Bacilli > Bacillales > Bacillaceae_J > Schinkia. The sequence continues at coordinate 2,533 of JAEWMK010000094.1, read as the reverse complement.
CAAATACCGATCACTCCGAGCATCATCGGAGAAAAAGAATGGTCCTGCCGCTTTGTTACAATATGAAGTACAATGGCGAAGAAAACATAGTAACCAATCGCTGGACTTCGTGTAATAAAGGAATCTATAAAAGAAAAGGATTCATAATGAACCGCTGCATCAAGCGCTATTCGGAAAAAGGTCGTAAAAATACCTGTAATAAACCCTGTAAGTATATAAGGAACATCTTTATAAAATAGTAATAGGAAGAAAAATCCTGCACTCCCTAAGCCGAATCGGAACGTGCTCGTAAAAGGAGTAATTTTAAACTCTCCTAAAAAGGCTGTCACTAGGACAATAATCAATATTTTTAAGGATATATGTGTATTCATTTTGAACGATCCTTTCTTTTCTCCTTCTATTATATTACATTCGCCTATTAATATAGGAAAAATAATTTGACCTTTCACCCTTTAAAGGTTTAATGTAAAAAATAATAATACTATGCGAGGGAGATTAGAAATGAAGCATCATTTTGATACAGAAGCAGTACATTTATCAGAAAAAAGGTATGTCTCAAGTGCAAGCAAAGTTAATCCTATTTACCAAACCTCTGCATTTGCCTTTTCAGACTTGGAAGAACTAGAGGGCTTTTATCAAGGTGAAAGTAAATATTTATATACTCGCACGGGGAATCCAAATACGGATGAACTTGCTGCAGCAGTTGCGAATTTAGAGGGTGCACCTGCAGGGGTAGCGACATCATCAGGTCTATCAGCTATTTTGGCCGGTATATTAGCTGTTGTAAAAGCTGGAGACCATGTTGTAGCAACAAATGATATCTATGGTGGAACATACCAACTATTAGCTGGAGAACTTAAAGACTTTGGCATTGACGTTTCATTTGTGAATTTTGAAAATGCGGAAGAAATTAAGAAGGCAATCCAACCAAATACAAAGCTAATTTACTCAGAGTCTGTAACCAATCCATTATTGAGGGTTGAAAATATCGATCAATTTGTACAAATTGCAAAAGAAAACAACCTATATTCAATGGTCGATAATACATTTGCAACCCCATATTTATTGAACCCATATTTAAAAGGTGTTGATATTGTGGCCCACAGTGCGACAAAGTATATTGGAGGCCATAGCGATGTTTCAGCAGGGGTTGTTGTCGGCCATAATGAATTAATTGCAAAAGCAAAGGCAAAGGTTGTAAATCTTGGTCTTAACTTAAGCCCGTTTGAATCTTGGCTAGGAACCCGAGGTCTCAAAACATTGAGCTTACGGATGGAACGTCATGTTAAAAATGCTCAAAAACTAGCAGATGGTCTAAAAAGTCATCAGGGTGTAAGAAAAGTTTACTACCCTGAATTCGTATCGGAAAAAGGGAACGGTGCCATCGTTACCATTGATATTACCGGTAAATGTGATATTTCGAAATTCTTCAAATCACTTTCTTGGATAAAAATCGTGCCAACATTGGCTGGTGTGGAGACAACGGTATCCTATCCAGTAGGTACATCACATCGCAATTTATCTAATGAACTGAGAGAAGAGCTGGGCATTACTGAAGGGGTTGTCCGCATTTCAGTAGGTATTGAAGATGCGGAGGATATTCTTGCTGCATTTATCGAAGCATTGGACAATTCCATTTTGTAAAATACTAGACAGTATGCGAAAATAGAATAGGTTAGGTTACTGAAAAAATCCTTGGGAGCCATTCCTAAGGATTTTTTGAACTGGGAACTGGGACGCGGGGTCGGGTTCTGTGTCCCGCACCAGAAGTGTTCGATTTGGAGGGAAGAAATTTGTCTGTTCAAGATGAATTTTTATTTATAAATAGCATTACACCAAAAAAATATAAGCAGCCCCATCTAGTTGCGGGAATCGGTGATGATGCTGCTCTTTATTCTGGAAATAATGATGTTGAAGAAATCGTTTGTATGGATACAATGATAGAAGAAGTACATTTCACGCGGCAGACAATGAAGCCATTCCATATTGGTTATAAAGCATTGGCCAGTAATATTAGTGATATAGCAGCCATGGGTGGCGTGCCGAACTTTTATTTAGTATCGATTGCGATACCAAAGCACTGGTCCGATTCAGAACTTTTGGAAATATATAACGGGATGGAGGCGCTGGCACGCCGTTATCAAATGGATTTAATCGGTGGGGACACGGTTTCATCGAAGCATAGCCTTGTTATTACCGTGACGGTAATAGGGAGGGTACATAAAGGTAGACATCTTTTGCGGATAAATGCAAAAGCGAATGATATTGTTTTCGTCACAGGAAGGGTAGGAGACTCAGCGGCAGGCTTGGAGCTTTTGTTAAAAAACGGAGTTGATTTTACTTTTTCAAAGGATGAACAGGCTTTAATCACAAGACATCAGCTGCCAGAGCCAAGAGTAGAGATCCGGCAAATTCTTGCTAAGTTTCCTCGGTTGGCCTTGAATGATGTTAGTGATGGAATTGCCAGCGAATTGAATGAAATCGCATCCGCAAGCGACGTTACAATTGTGCTTGAGGCAGAGAAACTTCCGAA
>JAEWMK010000093.1 GCA_023457235.1 Bacillota bacterium | reverse complement strand
TACAGGTCAATGATGTGATCACTTTTCAATCACCACGAAATGAAAAGCAGCTCATAACACATAGAATTGTTGAAGTAAAAAATGTGGACTCTGGTATTTTCTTTATAACAAAAGGGGATGCAAACCTTACTGCTGATGTAGAAGAAGTGGCTATCAATAATGTTTTTGGTAAATATCAAAACATTGCCCTTCCTTATGGGGGATATATTTTACAACTCACGAAAACAAAAATCGGGTTTATAGTATTTTTCATTATCCCAGTTCTTGTGTTAATTATCTCCACATTAAGTCATCTTTGGACTCCTTTTATTCAAAAACGATTAAGTTTTGGTGGTGGAAGTAATGAAAATCAAAGCTTGGATTAACAGAGCAATCACGGTAATATTGGCCGCAATCCTATTACTTCTTGCTTTTACCGTCATTGTTTCAAAAGTATCAGGTCAAGAACATCATTTCTTTGGATATAAACTTAAAACAGTATTATCCGGCTCGATGGAACCAACTTTTATGACCGGTTCCGTCATCGCAATCAAGCCTGGTGGTGATTTGACAAGATTTCAACCAGGGGATGTGATCACCTTTAAAAAGAAAGAACAAATACTCGTTACTCATCGAATTGTTGAAGTTATTAAAGATGGCGAGAATGTCTTGTACAGGACAAAAGGTGACAATAACAATAACGCTGATAGTGAACTAGTACCATCAAAACATGTCGTCGGCCAATATTCAGGCTTTACAATCCCTAATGCTGGTTATTTATTTTCCTATGCATCTACAAAACTAGGAAACGCATTGTTGTTGATTATCCCGGGGTTACTATTGATTGGGAACTCCATGTTTTCCTTATGGAGGGAATTTTCAGAGTTAGAGAAAAGTAGTAAATATGGCAGTCTAAATAGGTGATAAAATGTTTACTTATAAAAATATAAAAAATTACTCGTTTCTAATCATAGGCTTATTATTAATCATAGCCTCTATCATTCCAAAAGGCGCTTGGTCCTATTTTAATGATGTTGAGGCTATGCCTAACACTTTAGCTATTGGGACCTGCAGTTTTGAAGAAACAATAAATAATTTTAATTTACAAAATATGTTTCCAGATGATGATGGTCAAAAGAAGACGATTACCATTGCTCTGAAAAACAATGGGTCTTTTTTTATCAATTCTTTGAGGTTACAAGCAATCCTAGATACAAAAAACTTTTCTGGAAAAGGAAAAGGTCAGGAAACAGCAGAAAATTTTGCTAAGCAATTTGATTTAAATTTTTACGCAAATGGGGAGCTGTTAAATGACAAAACGATGACACTTGATCAATTAGCTGCCCCTAATTCACCATTAGATATTGCTAAATGGCTTCCGGAGCAAGGATTAAACGGAGGACAACAATTGAATCTTACGGTTGAATTTGCTTTTGTTTTAAAAGGTAATCAATACAAAGGTAAATTTGAAGACAAATCACTCCCTGTTGAATTTAATGTTGTAGGCGTTTGTGGTAATGATGGAGGAGATCCTGGAAATCCGGGCAACCCAGGAGACCCTGAAAAATGGGATAAGAGTTCCTTAAGCTTTAATGGTTCATCTGGCATTTCCGGTACAGAAATTTTTGCAACAGTAAAAAATGGATCCGGCTCAAGAGATATGCAAGGTCCAGTTAAATATGAAGTATATTGGATTGCTAGTGGAAATCCAAAAGGTGGTACTGTTGTTGCCAGCGGTGAAATTCCAGCTTTAGGTTCTGGGGAATCTTACAAATTAAAGTATACTCCAACACGAGCAGGGGTTTACAAATTTAAAGCATACCAAAGGCCTGGCCATCCCGGAAAAGGTGAGTTGTGGAGCTGGTCAATCGAGGTTAAATAATAATTTTATATTTGAAAAATAGTAAAAGTAGTAGGCTCTAACAATAGTCTACTACTTTTATTTTGTTTAAGGTGCCATCAATGGTACCTTTATTTAAATTACTGTCTATAATAGAAGCAATATAATTCAATTACATTTGGAGGTTGCACCGTTTGACGTATACAGAACAATTAATTCCACTATTTGAAGCAAATCGAAATGAAGCAAACGCAGAGCCAATGAAAAAATACATGAAAAACCATTTCCCTTTCCTTGGTATAAAAACCCCTACGAGAAGAGAACTAATGAAGGAATTTTACAAAGAGACCGGCATCTTGAAAGAACCTTTCCAGACTAATTTTGTTTTAGCTTTATGGGAAAAGGAAGAACGTGAATATCAATATGCGGCACTTGATTATATTAGAAAATCGTTAAAAAAGCTCAGTAAAAAAGACCTTCCATTAATGGAAAAACTGATTACAACAAAATCATGGTGGGACACAGTTGATACGATTGCGCCACATCCGGTTGGAACCATTGCTCAAAAATATCCGGAGGTTATTACAGAAACAATTGAGGAATGGGCTTATGGAGATAACATGTGGCTAAGTAGGGCAGCGATTTTGTTTCAATTAGGATATAAAGGAAAGACAGATGAACAACTTTTATATCGTTACATAAAACAAAATTCCGAGAGCAAGGAATTTTTTATTCAAAAAGCGATTGGCTGGGCGTTAAGAGAATATTCGAAAACAAATCCAGAATCGGTTAAACAGTTTATAGCTGATAATGAGCTCCCAAAACTTAGTGTTCGGGAAGGTAGTAAATATATTGATTAGATTTCAAATTTTACATTTTGATTAAATTGAACAAATTTAATAGTATTTTTCCTTAAACCCCCATAAACAGTTAGAGGATACGAAATTTGTATATAGAGGATAATTTTACAAACAATGGGGAGGAAAATGAAATGAACAAATGGGTAAAGAAATCATTACCGTTAGCTGTCGCAGCAAGTATGGCTTTTACGGTAATTCCTGGTGCAGTAGACGCAAAGTCTGATAATGGCAAAGGTAATAATGGAAGAGGCAATAACAAAAAGGTAGAGCAAACGTGGAAACAACCAGCCAAGAAGAAATATTATCTTAAAGATGTTGAAACACATTGGGCTAATCAAGACATTTATAAAATGTACTCATTAGGGTTAATGTCTGGCTACGATGATTTTACATATCAGCCTAATAAGCCAGTTACACAACTGGAGGTTATTTCATCACTTGTCAGGGTATTGGAATTGGACGGCAAAGACCGGACACCCAAACTTTCTAATAAAAATTTGAAAGATGTTCCTGATTGGGCAAAAACAAGTGTGGCCATAGCGATTGAGGAAAATTTACTCGATGGGAAGCAGAAATTCCAACCAAATAAACCGGCAACTCGCTTATTTATTACGAATTTATTAGTTCAATTAGTTGGAAATAACATCGATGAGAGATGGGAAGATGCAACGCCATTATTTAAAGATGTTGATAACTTAAGCAAAGAAGAAAAAGCTATTCTAGCATTCGCAGCATTAACAAAGCTCGTAAGTGGTTACAACGATAACACCTTCCAACCTAATAAACCAGTAACACGAGCTGAAATGGCGGTATTCATCAACCGTTTATTAAATTATAAAGAAGATTTTGGTGACTATTATAATGAATCTGGCAGTGGAACAATTGTATCCGTTGATACGAGGGATTCCGAGATTACTATTAAACAAAGAGTAAAAACGAACGGCGAATGGAAATATGTTAATAAAGAGTATACGGTTGATGATGATGCCAAGATTTATGTAGATGGTAAAGCAGCGTCACTTTCAAAATTATCAGCCAATATGGACGTTGAATATACAATTGATGAGGACAACTACATTATCTATATCAAAGCTAAGTCAGTGGTTAAAGAAGTAGGAGACTATACTTATAACGGTGTTATTACAAAAGTAGATAACAATATCGTTTGGGTAAAAGTGGACCTTGTCACTGTACCGTTCTTAATTAATAGTAATGTAAAAATCACAACGAAATCAGGTGCTAAAGCTGATCTTGACGACTTAAAAGTAGATCAAAAGATCGCATTTAACTTAAATTCGATCGGAGCGGTATCAGAAATTTTAATCGACACTAGCACATCTGATAATACAGTTGATAATGAGATTAAGAGTATATTAAATAAATTAGGGGATCTAAACAAAATAGATCTTGAAATCGAGGGGGACAACGATACACAAGTCGATATTTACTTTGATCGTAAATCTGATAACAACTATGAAGCACAAGTGAAAATCGTTAGCAAGAATAATCGTTTCGAGTTTTCCGGTAAAACGGCCTTAACATTCTTGGCGAACTTTATAGAAGATGAAAATATTGATTTCAGTGATGATGATCAGTCAGAGGTTGATGAATTTGTTAACGACTTAATTGATGAGTACAATATTTCTGATGCTGACATCGATGGGGTAATCGTAATCGATAACAAAACCTTTAATCTATAAAAATTAACGGAGGAGAGCGTGACTTATGAACATGCTCTCCTTTTACTTATGTGCAAATTTACAATCAAAGATCAAAAGTTGTAAAATAAAGGTACTATTCTAGAATATAGTCCATCTTAAGGCGGGAGTAGAAGTACAGTGCTGACTTATCAAACTTTTGATTATTGGAATGAAGAAATTTGGAACAAAGCTCGGACCGTTTATGAAGAAGCTTTCGGCAAACATGGTGCAAAAAGTAAGGACGTTATTCGCAATATGTTTCGAAAACAAATGATTTCTCTTCAGATTGTTATTGATGAAACAGAAAACAATTCGGAAGTTGTCGGTATGGCTATTACGGGTAAACTGAAGGCACTTAATTCTTTGCTTATAGATTATTTAGCAATTAAGAAGTCTTACCGAAATCAAGGTATTGGAGAATTGTTCGTTCAATATATAAAAGGATTGGCGCTTATGGAGTTTGATTGCGATAGCATGATATTAGAAATAGAGGCTACCGAAGATCCTGTACATCAAAAGCGAATTAAATTCTGGGAAAAGTGTGGTTTTCATCTAACGGATTATATTCATGACTACAAGGTTGTGCCCGAGCCTTATCAGGCGATGTACCAAAAGCTAACACCCCATTCAAAAATAACGACAGAGGGAAAGGAATTGTTCAAGCATTTAGGTAATTTCCACCGTAAATGTTTCCAAGGTATAAAAAATAATCCAAACTAAAAAAGCCAATCATTCCTACATGAGGAAGACTAGCTTACGCTTTTCTCATTGTCCAGCTTCAGCGCCCAGCGACTCAAAAAACTTCACCCGCCTCCCTACGATAAGTCAACATCGGTTCGCTTCGCTCACCGTGTTTCCTTTATCTCAGTCGCCGTGCTCCAGTTTTTTTGTCGCTAAACGGGCGCTTACGCTTTTCTCATTAGGACGCAAGCGGAAAAGTAATCATAAATTTGGTTCCTTTACCTTTTTCGCTTTCAACTTTAATTTCGCCTTTCATCGTTTTAATAATGTTAAAGACAATCATCATTCCGAGGCCGGTTCCTTCTTCCTTTGTTGTAAAGTAAGGGGTTCCTAACTTACTAACCTCATTTGGAGTCATTCCAACCCCATTATCAATGATATCAATTGAAATCCGGTTGCTGTTTTTATTTGTTTTAATCCATAGTTCGCCGCCATTTTCCATTGCTTCAATTGAATTCTTAATTAAATTAATGAAGCACTGGCGGATTTTTTGACGATCACCTAAAATCATGCATTGGTCATCGATGTTTTCTACTTCGATTTTTACTTTATGTGATTTCGCAAAAGGCTTCATTAAATTGACAGAGTAAGAGAGCTCTTTCGAGATATTAATGCTTGTCATACTATCAAGCTCAGGCTTTGTGAGTGCAAGAAACTCATAGATAATATTTTGGGCTCTTTGTAGCTCCTCTAATATATAGCCAACATATTCTTTTCTTCTTTCCTTTGAATCCTCATCTTCTAATGCTTCTACGAATCCTTGCGTGATCGTAATCGGATTCTTAACCTCGTGTGATATACTCGCTGAAATTTGCGTCAAGATACTCATTTTTTCCGCTTTAATAAGTTCTTTCCGCATTTGGGCATTGTATTTCATTGTTTCTACTAAATATACAACAAGTCCCATTGACAAACCTTGAACAACAAAATATTTTATAGATATTGGCTGAATTTCAAATGGTGTTTGTAAAACTAAATAAGACAAAAGAATTACAAGCACAGCCGCAATTTCTGCTAGTATAATAGTAATCAATACTTTTTGATATAGCTTCAATTTAGAATAAAGGTTGGAAAGCAATGGTACACACAAGCAAATTAAAGTAATAACAAAAAAGTTGACATAAATACCATCGCCGCCGAGAATAAAACGATAGGCAAATACCGTTATGAAAAGCCAACTGCTAAAATAATATCCCCCGTATAA
>JAEWMK010000092.1 GCA_023457235.1 Bacillota bacterium | reverse complement strand
TACGATTCGAATCGGCAGGAAAGTGAAAAGTGATGCGATCATCGTCAATGCCTATGACCATCGTACTGACGTTTTTTCCTCCCTAGCTGCTCTTATTGGAATTGGAAGCGCGTTAGTAGGTGAAAGGTTTAATATCCCATGGCTCCAGTATGCAGACCCATTAGCAGGTGTATTAGTATGTTTATTAATTTTAAAAATGGCATGGACGGTTGGGTCAGAATCAATTGTCAATACGATGGACCGAGTTTTACAGGATGAAGAAACGGAGGAACTACGTAAAACGGTTGAAACGGTTCCAGACGTTAAAAAGATCAACGAACTTTTTGCAAGGGAGCATGGACATTATGTCATTGTGGATATTAAAATCGCTGTAGACCCGTTTATGACAGTTGAAGAGGGACATCGGGTTGGTAAAAAGGTTAAAGAACAGTTAATGAAGCTAAATAATGTCTATAATGTATTTGTACATATCAATCCATACGCGCCGGAGTAATCTATTGATGAATAAATAAAATATATCCATTTGCCACTACTTTACCTTTTTTGTATAATTAACAGGTTAAGGAGTGGTATTTTTGTTACAGTCAAAATCACGTTGGATTATACAAGATTGTGATCGTACACTTTCACAAACATTGTCAAAGGAACTTAATATATCACCTCTTGTTGCAGATTTATTAGTAAATAGAGGAATTGTAACAGCAGAAACTGCAATTAATTTTTTAAATAAAGATGCAGCGAACTTTCATGATCCGTTTTTACTTGATTCAATGGATATTGCCATTGCAAGAATTGAAAAAGCAATTGAAAATAATGAAAAAATTCTTGTGTACGGTGACTATGATGCGGATGGAGTATCAAGTACAACGGTTATGGTTCGAGCATTAGAGCAAAAGGGAGCAAGGGTAGACTTTTATATCCCTAATCGTTTTACAGAGGGGTATGGCCCGAATGAGGCTGCTTTCAGATGGGCAGGTAATGAAGGCTATAGCGTTATCATTACAGTCGACACAGGGATTTCAGCCTTACATGAAGCAAAGATTGCAAAAGAGTTAGGAATCGATTTAATCATTACGGACCACCATGAAGTATCCCCAGAATTACCGGAGGCATTTGCGATTATTCATCCTCGAAAACCGGGGGGGCATTATCCATTTGGTGAACTGGCTGGGGTTGGAGTAGCCTTTAAGGTGGCCCATGCATTACTTGGGGAATTACCGAAGCATTTGCTTGAATTTGCGGTTATTGGTACGATTTCAGACTTAGTCCCGTTAAAGGATGAAAATCGTTTGATTGCTAGTTTAGGTTTAAAAGCGATGCAGAATACGACTAATCCAGGTTTACGAGCCCTTCTTCAAATAGCCGGAATGGAAGACAAGGAAATTACCGAAGAAACGATTGGCTTTGCAATTGGGCCAAGGATTAATGCTGTTGGAAGACTGGGATCAGCTGATCCTGCGGTTGAATTGTTGATGACTGATTCTGAAGAAGAGGCTGAAATGATCGCGGCTGAAATAGACGAAATCAATCGTGATCGTCAAAGGTTAGTAAATCAGATCACTGAAGAAGCGATCGCAGAGGTTGAAAATCATTTTCCTACGGCTGAAAACTATGTGTTAGTAATCGCAAAAGAAGGCTGGAATCCGGGCGTTATCGGAATAGTTGCTTCAAGGCTTGTAGAAAAATTTTATCGACCTACAATCGTTTTAAGCATTGACATGGAGAAAGGTGTCGCGAAAGGCTCGGCAAGAAGCATTGAGGGATTTGATTTGTTCGAAAATCTATCTACATGTCGAGATATTCTTCCGCACTTTGGTGGACATGCAATGGCAGCGGGAATGACATTAAAATTAGAAGATGTTGAAACACTAAGAAACCGATTAAATCATTTAGCTAGTGAGATATTAATAGAAGAGGACTTCAGCCCATTAATGAACGTCGATATAAGATGTTCAATGGATGACGTGAGTGTTGCAACGATTGAAGAAATGCTGCAATTAGCACCATTTGGGGTTGGCAATCCAAAACCGCTTGTCTGTATTGAGGAAGTTTCCTTACAGCAAATTCGGAAAATTGGCAGCCAAATGAACCATTTGAAAGTCATTTTTGAAAAAGAAGGACAAGTTTTAGATGCAGTCGGGTTTGGATATGGATATTTAGCGGATGAGATCTCTCCATTATCAACTGTTAAGGTAGTCGGCGAATTATCGATTAATGAGTGGAATGGCTTTAGAAAACCGCAATTAATGCTTAAGGATGCTGCTGTAGAGGAATGGCAGTTATTTGACTTTAGAGGCAAAAAAGAAATCAAAAAGCAACTGCAAAACACTAAACTAACACAAGAAACGATGATTGCATTTCGAGAAGAAACAATTGCTCGCCTACAATTAGAGGATTTGAAAAATCAAATTGTCGTTGTTCGGGATTTAAATTCAATCGACCGGGTCAACAAAAGTAGTAAATCGCTCGTAATATTAGATTTGCCTCATGATTCAATTCTATTAAAGCGGCTTTTACAGCTAACAATGCCTGAAAGAATCTATGCCGTATTGGATCATGAAGAGGAACATTTCTTCAGTACATTACCTACCCGAGACCATTTTAAGTGGTATTATGCCTTTTTATTAAAGCAGCAGCCATTTAATGTTAATAAATATGCAGATGCACTTTCGAAGAAAAAAGGTTGGTCAAAAGAAACGATTCATTTTATGACGCAGGTGTTTTTTGATTTAGAATTTGCTAAAATAGAAAATGGTCTGATTACACTTGTAGAAAATCCTGCCAAAAGGGATTTCGAATCATCAAAAACTTATAATCAAAAACAAGAGTTATTAAAAATGCAAGCAGAACTAGTATACTCTTCTTATCAATCTTTAAAGGAATGGTTTGATAGAGTGATTAAAACGTCCCGTATAGCAGAGGAGGAAGTCGTAGTATGAACTACAAAGATTACATCGCATTAGTACAAGATTGGCCTAAAGAAGGAATTCAATTTAAAGATATTACGCCATTGATGAGTCATGGTCCTGCTTTTAAAAGTGCGGTAGATGATATTGTTGCCTATGCAAAAGATAAAAATATCGATGTCATTGTCGGTCCAGAGGCGCGCGGATTTATTGTTGGATGCCCTGTTGCCTATGCATTAGGAATTGGCTTCGCCCCGGTTCGTAAAGAGGGTAAACTTCCAAGAGAAGTCATTCGCGTTGAGTACGGACTTGAGTACGGGAAAGATATATTAACAATGCACAAAGATGCGATAAAACCAGGACAAAGAGTCTTGATTGTTGATGATTTGTTGGCAACTGGTGGCACGATGGATGCATCCATTCGATTAGTAGAACAGCTTGGCGGAGTTGTTGCAGGCTTAGCGTTTTTAGTTGAATTAACCTATTTAGATGGTCGTTCTAAGCTTAAAGGATACGACGTTCTAACTTTAATGGAATATTAATTCTAAAGATGTTTATTATTAACAAGGAGAGTGCTCATAGAGTGCTCTTTGTTTTTTGATTTTTATCAAATCACTTTACATTGTGGACTTATTTAAAGATAATAGATTAAATAAGGTATTTTTTATTCGGATAGAATATTAGGTGATCGATTTTATGGCTAATGAACAAGTACTTACAATAGAACAAGTATTAGACCTTGCAGGACGCTATTTGCCTAAGGAAGATGTAGCGTTTGTTGAAGCTGCTTATAAGTATGCGGAAGCAGCTCACAGTGAACAATATCGGAAATCGGGAGAACCGTACATTATCCATCCCATTCAAGTAGCTGGAATCCTGGCGGAGCTTGAAATGGACCCTGTTACCGTTGCAGCAGGGTTTCTTCATGATGTCGTTGAAGATACAGAGGTAACGTTAAAGGATTTAGAAGCTGCATTCAATAAAGAAGTTGCGATGTTAGTTGATGGTGTTACAAAGCTAGGTAAAATTAAGTATAAGTCTAAAGAAGCGCAGCAAGCTGAAAACCATCGCAAAATGTTCATAGCGATGGCTCAAGACATACGGGTGATCTTAATCAAGCTTGCGGATCGTCTCCACAACATGAGAACATTGAAGCATTTGCCTCCGGAAAAGCAAAGGCGTATATCAAATGAAACGCTCGAGATATTTGCACCCCTTGCCCATCGCCTTGGTATTTCAACAATCAAATGGGAACTCGAAGATACGGCATTACGATATTTGAATCCACAGCAATATTATCGAATCGTTAATTTGATGAAAAATAAACGTGCAGAGCGGGAAAACCAGGTCCATGAGGTTATTAATGAAATTCGCAAGCGATTGGATGAGGTTCATTTGAAAGCTGATATTTCCGGTCGCCCGAAGCATATCTATAGCATTTACCGGAAAATGGTCCTTCAAAATAAACAATTTAACGAGATTTATGATCTGTTGGCAGTTCGGGTTTTAGTTGAAAGCATTAAAGACTGCTATGCTGTACTCGGTGTCATTCATACTTGTTGGAAACCAATGCCAGGTAGGTTTAAGGATTATATTGCGATGCCAAAGGCCAATATGTATCAGTCTTTGCATACAACAGTTATTGGTCCAAAAGGTGATCCATTAGAGGTTCAAATACGAACAACTGATATGCATCAAATCGCCGAATACGGGATTGCAGCCCACTGGGCATATAAAGAAGGGAAACAAATCACCCAAAATCGTGAGAATCTGCAAGAAAAGATGACTTGGTTCCGTGAAATTCTCGAATGGCAGCAGGATACAAACGATGCCGAAGAATTTATGGAATCATTGAAAATCGATTTGTTTTCGGACATGGTCTTTGTGTTTACCCCGAAAGGTGATGTTTATGAATTACCAAGGGGCTCCAACCCAATTGATTTTGCTTACCGAATTCACACGGAGATTGGAAATAAAACGATTGGTGCGA
>JAEWMK010000091.1 GCA_023457235.1 Bacillota bacterium | reverse complement strand
CGCGCATTAATATCGTTTTCTTCTTTGCATCATCATAACGGCGTGTTTCCTGCTGAATGACACCGCCGGCTATAAGCACTTGCTCTTGACGTCTTTCTTCATATTCCAAGCCATCGCGCACGAATGCAAAGGAGTTCAAGTTCTTTAATTCCGTCTTTGTACCGAATTTCTCTTGGCCTACAGGACGAAGAGAAATGTTTGCATCACAACGTAAAGAACCCTCTTCCATTTTACAATCAGACACACCTGTATATTGAATGATAGACTTTAATTTTTCTAAATATGCATAGGCTTCTTCAGGTGAACGCATATCTGGCTCAGAGACAATCTCAATCAGTGGTGTACCTTGACGGTTTAAATCCACTAGTGAATGGCCGTCACCTGTATGCGTCAGCTTACCAGCATCTTCTTCCATATGGATTTGCGTAATCCCAATTCGTTTCTTTTCACCGTTTACTTCAATTTCAATCCAGCCACGCTTCCCAATTGCCTTTTCAAACTGTGAAATTTGGTAGGCCTTCGGATTATCTGGATAGAAATAGTTTTTGCGGTCAAATGTTGTAATTGGAGTGATTTCACAATTAAGCGCCATTGCCGCCTTCATTGCAAACTCAACTGCTTGGCTGTTTACTACCGGCAGTACGCCAGGATGCCCTTGGCAAATCGGACAAGTATTGCTGTTAGGGGCTGCTCCAAATTCATTTGGACAATCACAAAAGATTTTTGTATTTGTTTTTAGCTCAACATGGACCTCAAGTCCAATGACTGTTTCAAACGCCATTCCTCTCGTCCCCCCTTACAGATTCGGTCTTTGACGTGTAAAATCTGTTGCTTGTTCAAAAGCATGTGCTACACGATAGACCGTACTTTCATCAAAATACTTTCCAATGATTTGCAAGCCAATAGGTAAACCATCGCTTGAGAATCCACAAGGAACTGAAATTCCCGGTACGCCTGCTAAGTTAACTGGAATTGTTAAAATATCCTCTAGATACATCGTTAATGGATCATTTGTCTTTTCGCCAATTTTGTACGCTGGTGTTGGATTTGTTGGTCCAAGGATGACATCGAATTTTTCAAATACTTTATCGAAATCGTTTTTAATTAATGTACGTACCTTTTGTGCTTTTTTGTAATAAGCATCATAATAACCGGCGCTTAATGCAAATGTTCCTAGCATAATGCGGCGTTTCACTTCGTCACCAAAGCCTTCACTGCGTGACATTTTATATAAATCAATAATATTCTTCGCATTATCTGAACGCACACCATAGCGTACGCCATCAAAGCGTGATAAGTTGGCAGATGCTTCAGATGATGCAATTAAATAATAAGTTGCAACAGCATATTTTGAATGCGGCAGTGAAACTTCTTCCCAAACAGCACCTTGAGCTTCCAATACTTTTAGTGCACTCATTACTGCTGCTTTTACTTCTTCAGTTACACCTTCACCTAAATATTCTTTAGGAACAGCAATTTTAAGGCCTTTTACATCACCAGTCAATGCTGATAAATAATCAGGAATTTCTACGTTTGCAGATGTTGAATCCATTCTGTCATGACCAGCAATTGATTGTAATATGTAGGCATTATCTTCAACACTTCTTGTAATTGGTCCAATTTGATCCAATGATGATGCATAAGCAACTAAACCAAAACGAGAAACTAATCCATAAGTTGGCTTTAATCCAACTACACCACAAAAAGCAGCTGGCTGACGAATGGAGCCACCTGTATCAGAACCTAATGAAAATGGTACTTCACCAGCGGCAACCGCAGCAGCTGAACCACCGCTAGACCCACCTGGTACATAGTCAAGATTCCAAGGGTTTTTCGTAGGATAAAAACCAGAGTTTTCGTTTGATGAACCCATTGCATATTCATCCATATTACATTTACCAATAATAATGGCTTCAGCATTATGTAATTTTTCAGTAACAGTAGCATCGTAAACAGGGTCAAAGTTTGCTAGAATTTTGCTGGCACATGTTGTACGAAGCCCTTTCGTAACAATATTATCCTTTACACCAATCGGCATACCAAACAGAAGACCGAACTGATCCTTTGATCCAATTTCATTATCAAGCTTTGCAGCCTGCTCTCTTGCCGCTTCTTCATTTAATGTTAAAAATGCTTTTACTTTATCTTCTACTTCACCAATTCGCTTGTAAGACTCATCTACAAGATCAGTAACAGTAATTTCCTTTTTATGTAACATTCCATGTAATTCTGATATTTTGTTCTCAAATAAAGACATGCTTTGCCCTCCTCTCCTTATTCAATAATAGATGGCACTCTAAATTGACCGTCTCTTTGTTGTGGTGCATTTTTCAATGCTTCCTCTTGTGTCAGCCAGCTGCGTGCTACATCTTCTCTTAAGACGTTTTTAATGTCTAAAACATGTGTTGTTGGTTCTACATTTTCCGTATCAAGCTCGTTTAAAAGCTCTGCATATTCAATAATAGCATCTAAATGCTGAGTGAATTTTTCTGCTTCTTCCTCTGTAACTGCTAAACGGGCCAAATGTGCAACGTGCTTTACCTGTTCTATTGAAATTCGTGACATACCGTTCCCCCCAATCTATGGAAAAATTATAGTCTTGTCTACAAAATTAGACTTTGTTCTTTAACACAATACATTGATAATACCAAAAATTAATGCAATTGTTCAAGATATGTCGAGATTTGCTTAGGATTGATGGTGAATACGAACCAATTATTGCGAATAGCCGTTGATCGGTTGCGATGATTCCCTGTTTTGCTTTCTTGTAGTAGCGTTATCGGGAATCACATGGTAGCTA
>JAEWMK010000090.1 GCA_023457235.1 Bacillota bacterium | reverse complement strand
CCCTTTTGGGATATGGACATCCCCTATATGCTTTTGCGTTTAAGGCAGGGTGTTGGCCGTCTTATTCGGACACATAATGATAGTGGGATGGTAACAATCTTTATGCCGCTAAAGGATAAAAAGGTCGTCGAACAAGTACTAGGAGTATTACCTACAAATGTAGAATATATATAGTTGAATATAGTAGGGGGGATTGTTAATGGAACATTCAATTCAAACATTGGAAGCCGAATTTTTAGAATATGTAAAAAAAATGTCTGCCTATAATGAAGCATTGTCATTGATCTTCTGGGATATGAGAACAGGAGCACCGAAAAAAGGAATCGAGCAGCGCTCTGAAGTCGTTGGGATGATTTCACAGGAAGTCTTTCAAATGTCTGTATCCGAGGAAATGAAAACTTATATTGAGACCTTGGAGAAAGTAGAAAGCCTTTCTGAAATTACGAAAAAAACAGTTAAAGAATGTAAAAAGGATTATGAGCTCAATACGAAAATTCCAAAAGAGGAATATAAGGAATATGTCATTCTTCAATCAAAAGCGGAATCAGTATGGGAGGAAGCAAAGGAAAAAGCAGATTTTGAAATGTTTCGCCCCTATTTGGAAAAGTTGGTTGAATTCAATAAAAAATTTATTGGTTACTGGGGACCACCTAAGGAGGGTGGAAATAAATACGATATATTATTGGATCAGTTTGAACCTGGTGTAACTGTGGCAATCTTGGATGAGACCTTTGGCAAATTACGAGAGAAAATTGTACCTCTTGTACGGAAAATTTCAGAATCACAAAATCAGCCAAAGACTGACTTTTTATTTAAGACATTTCCAAAAGCGGAACAAAGAGCTTTCAGTATTGACGTCTTGAAGCAGATGGGGTACGACTTTGAAGCGGGGCGGCTTGATGAAACCGTTCACCCTTTTGAAATCACCTTAAATCCAGGTGACGTAAGGGTGACGACAAAATATGTTGAAAATGATTTTAGAGTTGCTGTATTCGGAACCATTCATGAAGGTGGCCATGCCCTTTATGAGCAAAATATATCCAAGGATCTAATTGGAACACCATTATGTGAAGGAACTTCGATGGGCATTCATGAATCTCAATCATTGTTCTGGGAAAATTATATTGCCAGAGACTATAATTTCTGGGTTTATTTCTATGAAAAATTAAAAGCTTATTCTAACGGACAATTTGACAATGTATCAATAGATGATTTTTACAAAGGAATCAATGAGTCAAAACCATCATTAATAAGAATTGAAGCTGATGAACTGACTTATCCGCTCCATGTCATGGTTCGTTATGAAATTGAAAAGGGCTTATTTAATGATGAAATAGAAGTAAAGGATTTACCAGCAATATGGAATCAAAAGATGGAAGAATATCTTGGGGTAACTCCTAAACATGATGGGGAAGGTGTCTTACAGGATGTTCATTGGGCCGGCGGAAGCTTCGGTTATTTTCCATCATATGCATTAGGCTATATCTATGCAGCACAATTTAGAGCAGCCATGTTAAAGGACCTGCCAAACTTAGCTGAATTGTTGAAGGATGGAAATCTAACTCCGATAAAAGAATGGTTAGCAGAAAATATACACCAATATGGAAAAATGAAAAAACCTTTAGAGATTGTCAAGGATGTAACAGGAGAGGGCTTAAACCCTAATTATTTAATACAATACCTTGAAGAAAAATACACAAAAATATATGATCTTTAAAAAACGATCCCCTTGTACTATAACAAGGGGATTGTAATTTTTGCTAGTATATTATATAATTTTCCATAATTGTTTTTATTGACGTCCAATTACGTTAGTGAAACCAGGAGATCCTGGAGGTGCATTTTGGATCATATCAATAAATGGAATTGTATAAGCGAATAAGATTATTGCAAAGGTAACGGCAATCCATACTTTAAAGTTATCAAAGATAGCAGGAACTTTTTCAGCTTTTTCGTGTACTTCACCAATAGGGAATTCTTCTTCACCTTTAGGTGCAAAGAATGCTAAGTTGATGAAGATTACTATCATTATTAGAGCTGCAATAAATAGGATTGTACCACCTACAGCTTGTGCAATTTGATAAGGGATCCAAGCTAGAGAATCTTCGTTACCAGCATAGGTTGAGAATGCTGAACGACGTGGTGCACCGAATAAGCCTGCTGCGTGCATTGCTGCAGACATGAAGACCATGCCGATCGTCCATAACCAAGTTTGAACTAGAGCTACTTTGTTCATTTTTGCTGTTAATTTACGACCAGTAATGGCAGGCACCATCCAGAATGTGATACCAAAGAATGTCATTGCACATGCTGATGCAACTGTTAAATGGAAGTGTCCAGTAATCCAAATCGTATTATGAACAACTTGGTTCATTTGGTGAGATGCGTTAACGATACCACCGGCACCACCAGGAATGAATAATAACATACCCATAAATGGAGCTAAGAAACGAGCATCTTTCCATGGGAGCTTTTTCCACCAACCGAAAATACCTGTTGCTCCTAATTCGCGACCGCGTAATTCAAAAGTTGCAAATAAAGAGAAAGCAGTCATTAACGAAGGAATAACTACTAAATATGTTAATACAACTTGCAAGTATTTCCAGAATGGATCAATACCTGGCTCTAACAATTGATGGTGGAATCCAACTGGCATTGAGAATAATAAGAACAATACGAAAGAAAGACGTGCTAAAGAGTCACTAAAGATTTTACCGCCAATAATTTTAGGAACAATTACGTACCATGCCATGTAAGCCGGCATTAACCAGAAATATACTAATGGATGACCGAAGTACCAGAATAAAGTACGGCTAATTAATACATCGATTGTTGGTACAAGTCCGATAGACCAAGGAACAATTTGCACTAAAACAGTTGTTGCTAAACCAAGACAAGCTACTAACCAAAGAATCATCGTTGCTACACCCATGAAACTTAACAATGGGGTTGTTTGACCAGGATTTTCTTTTTTCCAACGTGCGTGACGATGGAACACAACAAAACCTTCAACCCAGCTACCAACAACAACTAGTGTAAGACCGATATAGTGTAATGGATGTGCCATCATTGGTGCGTACATAGTATAAAGAACAGAACCTTCACCAAGTAAGACGAATGTTGCAGTGATGGCAACACCGATTGTCATCATCCAGTACCCAATCCAACCAAAGCGACGTTCGCCAGCTGATAGTGTACCACAAACCTTACTTTGTCCTGCAATAATAAAACCGATAATAAAGAAAGTAGTTAATACGAGACCTAATAAAACACCGTGAACAGTTAATACTTGATAATAATCAATTCCAGCTGGTAATGTTACTTTACCTGAACGAACTAAAGTTTGAAGAAGACCAGCGGTAGCACCTAAAAATAAAGCTACAAATGCAACATAAAGATGCGCCATTGTAAGTTTTGCATCTCTTTTATCGATACTTGCAACACCTTTCATTATTCAACCACCTCCACAGTTGCGAACATTAAGTGGTGACCTAAACCACAATATTCATTACATACGATTGTGTATTTACCAGGTTTATTAAAAGTTGTTTCAACTGTGTTGATATAGCCAGGTTCAAGCATCATGTTTGCATTTGTACCAGCTACTTCAAAACCGTGGATTACATCTTTCGTAGTACCAATAAAGTTTACTTTAGATCCAACAGGAATCTGAATTACTTTTTCAGGACCTACATCATAGTTGAATGCTGAAGCAACTACAACTAATTCATAATCTTTTTCTCCAACCTGCTTTAGACCAGGTTGATCAAATGGAGCAGTTGTATCTAGTTTAGTAGGGTCGACCGTTACAAGACAGCTTGGTGGTTGATTACCCATATAGAATGCACTAACTCCAATTGTGACTGTAAAGGCGAGTAATGATATAATACCAAATAGCAACCAAATCTTTTCATACTTATGAATGTGCATGGATTCTGAAACTCCTTTCAAATTGTTTGATTAACGTTGTAAGAATAGATTGAAAACACCGAGCCAAGTACCAACAAGAATAAGTCCAAGTATTCCTACAGATAGTAGGGTTCCTTTTAAAGAATTGCTATCTTCTACTTCAGTTTTTTGATGTAACTCTGGTTTCGCCATAGAATCACTTCCCTTCGATTAATCTTAAGTTTTAAAACATTTTAGTGTAAAAAGTGAACCTTTGTATGCTTTTATATTACAAAAGAAATAAATCGAATCCATCACATTTTTTTACTTTTCACAAAATGTTCATAAGTAGTATAATTACTATTGAAATAGTGAAAACTGCTTTAACCTTGATACATAAGGATTTTAGTTTTGAAAAATGTGACCATAATGTGAAAGCAGTGTTTAACAATGTTCATTCCATACTTGGAAAATATCATTCTCTATTGGATTTCATATGAATAAAATGTTATTCTCTGGAAGAAATATAGATTGAAATTATAAAATTAAAACATCTAGGGGGTTATGATTATGAGTCGCTTACAAGAAGTTCTTTCCCATAATAAACAATTTGTGGACAACAAAGAATATGAACAGTTTAAAACAACTAAATATCCAGATAAGAATATGGTTATTTTGACTTGTATGGATACAAGGTTGACTGATTTATTGCCGAAGGCTATGAATGTAGGTCATGGGGATGCCAAAATTATTAAAAACGCCGGGGCACTTGTTTCACACCCATTTGGAAGTATTATGAGAAGTATCCTCGTTGCTGTTTATTCATTAAACGCTAAGGAGGTTTACGTAGTAGCACACTATGATTGTGGGATGACAGGATTGTCTGCCAATCAGATTTTGGACAAGTCCATATTAAGCGGTATTTCGAGAGAAAAAATTGACATTCTTCGTCATGCAGGTATAGACATTGATAATTGGCTCAAAGGTTTTACTAATGGTGCGGAAAGTGTTGAAGAATCTGTATCCAGTATAAGGAATCACCCGCTTTTTCCGAAGGATGTTCCAGTACATGGGCTAATAATCGATCCAGAAACAGGCAAATTAGATGTTATTGTTGATGGAAATGAACATATTGAGAAATCGAATAAAGATGATTTGAGACATTCTATCTAATAGAATGTCTTTTTTTAGCCATATTAAAAGTAAATGATTTACACGTAGGAGGTTAGGAACATGCATACGATTTGGAAAGGTTCAATTAGCTTTGGATTGGTCAATATACCTATAAATTTATTCGCTGCTACTGAAAATAAGGATGTAAGCTTCCGCTCGATTCACAAGGAATGTAATAGCCCGATTAAGTATGAAAAGGTATGCCCAGTTTGTGAACGGGAAGTCAACAATGATGAAGTTATAAAAGGATATGAATATGAACCGGGGAAATTTGTCGTTATTACAAATGAGGAACTTAAAGAAATAGCCCCAGAAAGTAATCGGACGATAGAGATCATTGATTTTGTCAGTCTTGAACAGATTGATCCGATTTATTTTGAAAAATCCTACTTTCTAGGACCGCAAGATAATGGACTGAAGTCGTATCATTTATTAAAACAGGCAATGAAGAAGACCGGGAAGATTGGCCTCGCCAAGATTACCATTCGTTCAAAAGAAAGCTTAGCCGTTGTCAGGG
>JAEWMK010000089.1 GCA_023457235.1 Bacillota bacterium | reverse complement strand
ACAAAATCAAAAGTTCTGGTATCAAATTCACTGTATGAGGAAAATAATAATAAAATTTCGTTATGCAAATTAAACATTCTATTATAAATTTCATTTGGTTTTAAAAAGGAAAATGAGTACTCGGAATTTTTAAACTTCGCTTGTCTAGAAAAGGTAACAAAAAAATTATAAGCAAATTTCTTAACAATTTCCTTTTCGTCGTCAGTACCTTTAATTATTAATCCTTTTTTAATTCCATTTGTGGATTTAACCTCTGTCATAAGAAAACCCATCCTTTTCCTATAATTCACATTAATATAATCTAAAAAAACATTTCGACAAAAATATGTATTATCCTTCAAATAATTTTATCGATAAAAGAATTAAAGTGCATCCTCATATGAGTTTACATAACAAGTGTAATCATCTATATTTCTAATATACTTCCAACCTTTTTCCAATAATTCATTATCAATACATACCAATATAATTTCCGATAATACATTTGAAGCATGAGGACCAATCAATATACCGTGAGTTTCACCATTTGTAGTTCCTCTAACGTAGAAATCTAATTCATTAAACCAATATTGAGAACTCCTGTTCTTTTTGGCAAAATCTTTTCCCACTAAAGCCCATGGCAATGAATGGGTATACATGCTAGGAAAACAGGTAGAAATATCAACGTTAGCCACATATTTTGCACCCAATAATAACTCTATTTCTCCAGAACCATCAGCTCGATAATTTTTATAATTCATCCGGAAAATTCTTCTCCCATCTTTCATTTTCCTAATATGAATCCTACTAACTTTATGTTTTTGATTTTGAGTTTGTTTTTTTAAATGGTCCTTAATTAAGTCCCAGATATTTGAAATATTTTTTGATGTAATAATACGACAACTTTCTTGACAAACACCTTTCTCGAATTGTTAAAAACAGTTACTCCTTTTCCATTATACTTATTCCAAATATATATACCGATAATTACTAATAATAGGCACATTATAAAAACCGAATTATAATTCTTTAAAATTCATGTAATTGATCAAAAATAAACCTCTGAACTTGTTTTATGTTTTCCAAAATTCCGACTATGAAATTTGTTATTCTGTTATTCCACTCGCTCATCAAATAGCACCTTTTCTATTATTACTAATCTACAAATTTCAATAATCCTCGGGTGTTGACAGGCACCCAAACTAACGGATTAAAAAAGGCTGAATTTTCATAGACTCTCATATACCAAGCTTTACTATTAACTTAATATCCGAATAAAGATATCCAAAGTGGAATACTAAATAACACACCCCAAAAAAGACCAACAAAAGGATTTTCTTCTTTAAACATCGAGAACCTCTCCGGAAAATAGTATTATATACTATATTTCCATTAGGGGAGATAATCATACAAAATCATTTCTTTTTCAGTAAAACTTGTTCCCTATAAACCTCCGCTAGATAATTGACAACTTGCTCCTTTAACTCATCCCGATTTAAAGCAAAATCAATGGTTGCTTTTATAAAACCCAATTTATCACCAATATCATATCGGTCACCTTGCAATTGGTAAGCCAAAACACCTTCTATGTCATTAAGTTCTCTTATTGCATCAGTTAATTGGATTTCACCATCAATACCCGAAGGCAATTCTTCAAGAATCCCGAAAAGTGCTGGTGTTAATATATACCTTCCAATAATTGCAAGATTAGATGGTGCTGCACTAACTGAAGGCTTCTCTACAAGGGACTCCACACTAAATAAATTTGGTTCTTTTTTACCCCCAGAAACCCCAACAATACCAAACTTAGGAACCTCTTCTACTGCAACTTCCTGAACACCAATTACTGACAAGCGCTTTTGCTCATAGGTATCAATGATTTGCTTTAGAGAAGGCTCTTCGGACTTCACAATCACATCACCTAAAAGAACAGCAAATGGCTCATTACCGATGAACTTTCTAGCACACCAAATGGCATGCCCTAATCCCAATGACTCCTTTTGGCGAATATAATGTATGTTAGCTAGATTTGAAATTGCTTGAATTTCCTGCAATCGGTCAAATTCTTCCTTCATTGCAAGTGCTTCCTCTAATTCATAGGACTTATCAAAATGGTCCTCTATTGCCCTCTTACCTCTTCCTGTTACTATCATGATATCCTCAATACCGGATTGAACTGCTTCTTCCACTATATATTGGATTGTAGGCTTATCCACAATCGGCAGCATTTCTTTCGGCTGTGCCTTTGTAGCAGGCAGGAAACGAGTTCCCAAGCCTGCAGCCGGAATAATTGCTTTGCGTACTTTCATTTAAGGGGACCACCTTTCAAAAACAAAGGGGCTGTCGTCTATACGAAGGTAACAGCCCTTTTGTTGTAACCCATTTTTTAATATGCGTTTTTATTCACAAATCCATTTATAATTGTCTTTACTATGATCTTTAAATCAAATAAAAATGTCCAATTTTCAATATAAAAAATATCATGTACAATTCGATCTCTTATGGATGTATCTCCCCTTAGACCGCATACCTGTGCCCAGCCAGTGATACCTGGACGAACATGATGCTTAATCATATATTTAGGGATATCCTCTTTAAATTGGTCAACAAAGTACGGACGCTCTGGGCGCGGTCCAACAACACTCATATCACCTTTTAAAACATTGAAAAACTGAGGAAGTTCATCAAGACTTGTTTTTCGTAAAAATGCACCAAACTTTGTCCTACGTGGATCATTCTCAGTCGTCCACTGTGTATTTGATACACTTTCTGGCATATGCTTCATTGAACGGAACTTATACATATGGAAAGTACGTCGGTTTAATCCAACCCGCTCCTGTTTAAAAATAATCGGCCCAGGCGAAGTGAACTTAATTCCAATCACAATAAAAGTCATAATTGGCGATGTAACCAAAATTGCGCATACTGAAAATACGATATCAAACAGTCTCTTAAACAAACGATTTTGAGCATCATCAAGCGGTACGTCACGAACATTAATTAATGGAATATCCCCAAGTGAGTCAAAATGCGGTGTTGCCGGTAAAATATCATAAAAGTCTGGAATAATCGAAGTCCGCACACCAGCCTTTTCACAAATCATCACGATTTCCCGGTACTTTTTGTGAGCGCGAATCGGCAAGGCAATGACGACCTCATCAATAAGCTTATTTTCTAGCATTTCCGCTAACTGATTTGATGTACCAAGAATCTTTCCATATTTTCGATTCACACGATCGAACGATTCAACAAAGTCATCAAGAAAGCCGATTACCTGAAAACCAAACTCTGGATTTTTCATTAAATTATCGTAATATTTACGACCAAGATGTCCAGCACCGATGACTAAAATGAACTGTTTATTAAAGCCTTTCCGGCGAATTGTCCGTAAACCCAATTTAATAATTAAGCGATAAATAACAACAAATAGGATACTAAAGATGAAATAAAAGATTAATAAATAACGAGATAAGTCAACGACCTTAAATAAAAACAATAAGCTTAATAGCATAAACATGCTAAAAGTATGAATCTGTAAAACTTTCATTAGTTCAAATGCAAACCTTTTTTTCCGTTTTGGAATATAAATACCTAGAACATAGCCAAGCGCTATTGCAATAAAGCCATAGATTATGCTCCAAAAGAAATAGGTCTGAAATGGCAAAGAACCTGCATTCGGCTCCGGGAAAATTTGAAAGCGAAGAACCCATGCAAGTAAAAATGCCAGCTGGATAACTATATAGTCTGACATAACATACATTTGTGTGAAAAATCGCTCACGTCCACGTATCATTTTTGATCACCTTATATTTAGACATACTAAATATATTTTAACAGACTAATTGTAAGTTTTGTAGATTCATTACTGGAAAAAATGGAAAACAAAAAAGAGTGACCTTCAAATTAATGTCCACCCTTACACCTTTCTATTCACCGCTTACTTCTATTACAGTGATATCTTTCCTATTTTTCTTCTTTGCTTTGAATGTATTCGTTATCAATGATGACAAAAATCTCAAGGAAACTCCTACATAAACCAGCCAATTAACGATAAATAAAGTTTTTTTTGCAAAATGCTTTCGATGAAACAATATCATCGCCCTGTGAAATTCATATAAAATCTTAAATGGCTTACGGTGACTGCTTGCACCCTTATAATGAATGATCGACGTAAATGGATAATAGTAAATTTCCCAGCCAGCTTCTTTAATACGATAACACCAGTCTATATCTTCCCCATACATAAAAAACTCTTCATCAAGCAAACCGACCTGCTCGATTGCTTCCTTGCGTAACAACATAAAGGCTCCCACTAAACAATCAACCGGATAATCTTTATCAGGGTCAAGATGTCCAAGTTGGTATTGGTTTAAACGTGGATTATTCGGAAATAGCTTTGCCAATCCTGAAAAATGATAAAAAGAAGCAGCAGGCGTCGGAAAACCGCGGCGGCATGCCTTGTCCAATGAACCATCGGGTAAGATGACCTTACATCCGCTCGCCCCTACCTTCGGATATGCTTCCATAAAATCAATCATAACTTGAAGTGTCTCTTCATGAACGATAGTATCAGAATTCAGCAGCAATACATACCGACCATTCGCAACCTTTATTGCTTGGTTATTCGCCTTTGAGAAACCGACATTTTCTTTATTCTCAAAAATGGTTATGTTCGGGAACTCCTTGTGAAAAGCCTCCACTGATCCATCACTAGAATTATTATCAACTAAAAGAATTTCATAGGAGTGATTCGTCTTAGAATGAAAAACTGAATGAATGGCATCTATTGTTAGCTGCTTTGTATTAAAGTTTACGATGACAATACTTAAGTCCATAATTTCACCAACTTACCAAATCCCTTTAAAAAAGCTGTATATATTTGAGTATGGCACTTTCCTCTTATTCTTAACAAACTCTCGCTTTTTCATCATATCATAAAAATTTCCTTTTAAAGCCTTCCATTCACTCAAAATCTCTCTTTCTTTCAAGATGGCATAGACAAGACTCAAAACTTCATAAAATAAAATGATTGGTAAGTGAAGTAAAAAATAAGAGAGGGCATCATTTTTTAGAATAGTGTAATAGCGATTAATATAAGAATGCTTCCGTATATTTAATGATATTTGTGTCCGTTTTTTCTCACCTTGCCAGCCTCTTTTATGATAAGCAATCGCTTCTGGAACAAACGCTGATTTCCAACCAAAAAGCTGTGCGCGCCATGCCACATCGACATCCTCTTTATATGCAAAAAATGTTTCATCAAAAAACTCCCCATGCATTGAAACATCTGTTATCATTTCTCTACGAAACATCGCTGCCGCACCTGATACGCCAAAAATATCAGTTTCAAGGTCATACTGTCCGTCATCCATTTCTCCAGCACCACGATCAAAAGTGCGGCGATTCTTTTTTATAATCAAACCGGTACTATCTAAAATCTGGTTTCCCCGGTCTCGAAACAGCTTTCCTGTCGTTGCTCCTATCTTCTCATCTTGCTCCAACTTCTGAACAAGATGATAAACATAATCCGGATGCAATTGTACATCCGGATTTAGAACGAGGACATAATCTGATTCAGATAATTTAAAAGCTTGATTATGACCGCCAGCAAAACCGTTGTTTACTTTGTTTTCAACAAGAGTGATGTCTTTATAAAACTGGCTGTTTTTTGTACAATGCACTGTATGATCTAATGATTGATTATCAATGACTAGAATCCTACAAATTGGGTAAGATTGCATTTTTAGCAATTTTAGGCAATCTAGTATGTCAGGCTCACTAATAAATGTGACAATTTGAACTGCAACTTTTTTCATTTTACGGCTCCAATTCTTTTAAAAAACTTTGCAGTGCTTTTCTCCAGTGACGCAGTGGTTGAAATCCATTTAATCGTAGGGCCATATCCCCCAATACTGAATAGGCTGGTCTTTTCGCCGGTCTTGGAAATTGTTCTGATGTTAATGGATTTACTTTGATATCAATACCTGCTTCTTCAAAAATGGCCTTTGCAAACTCATACCAAGAGCAGCTACCGAAATTTGTTCCATGGTAAATCCCGTAA
>JAEWMK010000088.1 GCA_023457235.1 Bacillota bacterium | reverse complement strand
GAACACATATCACATAGTAGGGATTCCTTCTTTTAATATTGTAATGCAGGCCTGGCGCACTATAATGGCACAGTAAGAAACTAATTTACCACTATTGGCAAATTACAGTTTTTCTAATGAATATTTTTCCGGACAAGTCTCATATAATATACTGTTACTACATCATAAAGGCGGTACTTGAGATGAGATTTGTTTTCATTTTTTATTTTTTAATACTTCTGCTAGGGTGCAACCAACAAACAAGTTCAACTGAAATACCTGTAAACAAGGCTGATTCTAACCATAGGATTGAAATAAACACCGCTGCTGATAAAGAAATAGCTGAATCTCTATTCAAACAAATTCTAGAAATAAATCAGTTAATCGAAGAACTAGACCTATTAATAACCGAGCTTCAAAAAACGGATGAATTACCTGAAGCTATTGAAATGATGGAGACGGCAACGAGTGAAGCACAAAAAATTCTCAAGGACTTGAAAGCTTTACAAACTAAAAATAAGAGTTTAACTGAATTCAAAGATTTGTATGAAGAAGCGTTGAACGAGTATGCCAATGGCCTAAAACTCCAAATAGATGGAATGGCAAATTGGGATGGTCAAAAAACAACGGTAGGCTTTAAACAAACTGAACTTGCTAAAAATAATTTGAAACAATATCACGAAAAAATAAAAAATCAATTCAACTAAAAATGGCTGTCTTCTAAAATTAGAGACAGCCTGAAATCATTACTAACTATTATTAACCCATTCACTGTACAAACCGGAACCGTTACAACCACAGCATTGAAGGGGTTCACCAAAGTAGAATTCTGTACCGGCAAAGTAGTGAATTCCTTTCCCTTTGCAATCTGGACACATATTTCTTTCTTCATATTTTGCCATTTTAGACATTTGCCAATTACTAAAAAAGCCCATATTAACACCTCACTCTTCTTAAAATGTTGGCAAATTATCAAGATTGTTTTCTTTTATACCATCTGGTTCACTTCGAATAATATCTCGGCCATATTTATGGAAAACATCAACGTGCGCAATTTTCCCTTCTTTAGCCTCATTTAATGCCGTTACATAATCTAAATCCCGACCGCTTTCCATCCGAAAGGCAATAATATCGCCGTCATCATTTTTCTTAACAGCCTTAATTACATCTTTTCCATGATTGTCTATATTTGTTACTTCTTCATTCGCCTGTTCCTTGCTTTCTTTTTTGTAATCATTATATATTTGTTCATAGTTTTTTGTGTCCACTAATACACCTCCATAAATTTATTATGTACTTTATATTTGGTTATATGTGTAATACACTATTATTTAAGGTTACAAAGTAAAGTAACTGTTAATAATGGCTACTAGA
Source organism: Bacillota bacterium (assembly GCA_023457235.1). Taxonomy (GTDB): domain Bacteria; phylum Bacillota; class Bacilli; order Bacillales; family Bacillaceae_J; genus Schinkia. The sequence continues at coordinate 5,291 of JAEWMK010000088.1, read as the reverse complement.
TAGAACATATTAGGAGGAAAATAAGAAATGTCAGGACCATCTTTACATAAGCTAACAGCACACAGATCCATTCATAATGGCGCTTTAACAGAAGCAAGAGATATACTCGAAATACTTGAACAAGTTTACCAAGAAGGGAAAGAAGAGCACGCAATCCTTGCTGCCCGCACTCTTTGTGAACATTGGGAAACTAGAACAATTGCCCATGCAGATTCTGAGGAGGAGGGTTTCTATCAAAAAAAGATGGAGGAAAATCCTGATTTACAGGAATTAATCATCATGCTTAAAAGAGACCATCAATTGTATAGAAGAATTATTAACGAAATAAAACAAATTGTTGATGAACACGGTGTAAACAGTGATGTCATTGACCGTTTTAAAACGATTTCAATAATTGGCCAAATTCATAATTATGATGAAGAAACTCATTTATTAGATGAACATTAATGAGATTGAAAAAGCCACTTTAAAAGTGGCTTAATTTCTTTCTTCATACTTAACGGCTTTTTTCGGATTCATTTTACGATAAACGATGTATTTTCGAGATAAATATTCCAAAGGCAGGCTCCATACATGGACTAATCTCGTATATGGCCATACTGCAAATAGAACGAACGCTGCTAGAATATGAAGCTGAAACCCGAGCGGTGCAGCAGCCATTAAATCAGGATAGGGTCGGAAGGTTAAAATCCCTCTAAACCATGGGCCGATTACTGCTCGATAATCAAACGTCCCGCCTGATGCCGTATAACCAACCGTATTACTAAATCCTATAACTGTAACTACACCTAGAATTAAAAGTACAACAATGTCCATAATTGAGCTTTGTTTCTTTAAGCGCGTACTATTAACTCGACGAATCGTTAATAAGGCACCACCAATGACCATGGCCAACCCTGCTGCCCCACCAAACCAAAGCGCTCCGAAATGATACATATGTTCAGAGACTCCGATTACATCATAAAAACCTTTAGGAATGAGAACTCCAGCCACATGACCAAAAAAAACAAAGATTACACCATAGTGAAAAAGGATGCTGCCCCATTTTAGAAGATTATCTTTTTGCAAAAATTGGCTCGATTTTGCTCCCCAACCATATTGATCATGATTATAGCGATGAATATGGCCGACTACGAAAATCGTAAGCGATAAATATGGGATTATCACCCACAAAAAATAATCAAATGCTGTCATAACGTACCTCCATTCAATCTGCGGGTTGATGCCGGCTTACATGTTAGCCGGCATTATGGTTAACGTTTACTTTCTGGGCTGGCAAGTATGCTGCCATTGCCGTTACGCAAGCTTTCAGCAAATACCCATAAGGATTATCATCTTTTTCTAACTCAGACAATAGCTCATCAATCGGTTTTTTATGAATCAAAAACACTTTTTGAACAGCAGCAGTATCCGCCTCTGACGCAAATTCCAAAATGAGTGGCAAATAATCTGGAAGTTCATCCCCCCTAATGTAAAATCCCGCTTTTGCAAACTCCATTTTTAGTTTGACGAAGGCTAGTCCCCGCTCACGCTGCTCCCCGAATGTACTATGCGTTAAGTAGAGTGTTGTCCGTTCACTAAAATCAAACCACCTAACATAGTTTTCGGTCAGCTCTTTATAGGGTGTCCGTTGTACATAATCAAGAAATTGTTCAAAACAAAATCTAATTCCTTTATTTTCAATTAGCTGCACAAATTCGTTTATTTCCTCATTTCCGATCCAATCACTTTGCGGATAGCGCAAAAACAAAGAACACAACTTAAAAGTATATTTACATTCTTCCGTCCATTGCTGTTCCACCTAAATCACCCCAATATTCTTCACTAAACGCATAAAGGTCATCGTAATTCTCAGTACCAAGGCTGCAACCATTACAGCTTTCCTGAAATTCATAGCCAACCGAGCCCTGACCTTGATACATGTTTCCGGCCTCTTCACGATGAGATTTCGGTATAACATAGCGGTCGTCGTATTTTGCGATCGCTGATAGCTCGTACAACTCAATCGTTGTCTTTTCAGTCAACCCAGCCTCTTCCAATATCGATATATCAAAATCTTTATTTAGGTTCATACTCCGCATATAGCTTCTCATCGCAACCAGCTTCTTCAATACACGTTCAATCACTTTTGTATCCCCAGCAGACATTAAGTTAGCTAAATATTGGATTGGTATTCTAAATTGCTTAATGGTTGGAAAAATTACATTCGGACTCAAATCATCGATTTGTCCACCCAATGCACTTGTAATTGGGCTTAATGGCGGAATATACCAAACCATCGGCAATGTTCGATACTCTGGATGCAATGGCAGTGCAACTTTATACTTTACAGCCAGTTTATAAACTGGTGATTCTTGAGCAGCTTCAATCCAATCTTCCGGTATCCCATCTTTTTTTGCTTGTTTAATGACATCTGGATCATTAGGGTCAAGAAATAACTTTAACTGTGCTTCATACAAATCTTTCGGATCATTGACCGATGCCGCTCTTTCCACTTCATCCGCATCATATAAAACAATCCCGATATAACGGAGTCGACCGACACAGGTTTCAGAACAAACAGTCGGTTGACCATTTTCAATCCTTGGAAAACAGAATGTACATTTATCTGCTTTGTTTGTTTTCCAATTGAAATAAACTTTTTTATATGGGCATCCCGACATACAGAATCTCCAGCTCCGACAGGCATCTTGGTCAACTAAAACGATACCATCTTCATCCCGCTTATAAATAGCCCCCGAAGGGCAGGAGGCCAAGCAGGAAGGATTCATACAATGCTCACAAATCCGTGGCAGATACATCATGAAGGCTTGTTCAAATTCTTGGATGATCCCTTCATCAACACCATTCATGTTGTAGTCCTTTTTCCCTGTTTGATATACACCTGCTAAGTCATCTTCCCAGTTTGGCCCCCATTGTAAATCCATGTATTCGCCTGTTATTTGTGATTTCGGCCGGGCTGTCGGTTGATGCTTTTTCTCTGGACTTTTAATCAAATGCTCATACTCATATGTCCACGGCTCATAATAATCTTCAAGCTTTGTAAGATTAGGATTGTAAAAAATATTAAGCAGTTTACTCACTCGTCCGCCTGCTTTCAATTCAATCCTGCCATTTTTCAGCTCCCATCCACCTTTGTGTGTTTCTTGGTTTTCCCATTCCTTCGGGTATCCGATTCCAGGTTTTGTCTCTACATTGTTCCACCACATGTATTCTGCACCTTGACGATTTGTCCAAGTATTTTTGCAAGTAACACTACAAGTATGGCAACCAATGCATTTATCTAAATTCATGACCATCCCAAATTGTGCTTTAATCTTCAAGCCAATCCACCTCATCACGTTCTAGTTTCCGAATAATCACCTTCTCATCCCTTTGAGTACCGGTTGGTCCATAATAATTAAAACCGTAACTTAACTGTGCATAACCCCCAATCATTTGGGTTGGCTTCACATAAATTCTCGTTGGACTGTTAAAGGTTCCACCGCGGTCCTTTGTAATCGTAGTGCCAGGTACGTTTATTAAACGGTCTTGAACATGGTACATAATCGCCATTCCTCTAGGCAAACGATGGGTAACAACCGCTCTTGCGACGACTACTCCGTTACGGTTATACATCTCCAGCCAGTCATTATCGCTAACGCCAACAGATTCAGCATCCTCTAGATTCATCCAAACATGTGGCCCACCACGGAACAACGTTAACATAGGTAGAGTATCAGCATACGTACTATGGAACGACCATTTAAAATGCGGTGTTAAATACCGTAATTCAATTTCCTTGCCTTTTGAATCAGGCTTTCCATCCTTGCTATAAAATGCTGCCTTCCGAAGGGGTGCCTTAAATGTTGGCAACTCTTCCCCAAATTCAAGCATCATTTCATGATCAAGGTAAAAATGCTGCCTACCCGTTAAAGTACGAAACGGTATCAATCTTTCAATATTTGTTGTAAACGGACTATAGCGACGATTTCCTGTTTCAGTTCCACTGAATACAGGCGATGAGATTACTTTTCTTGGTTGTGCTGTGATCTCATCAAATGACATATGCTCTTCCGCACGCTCTTCTGCCAAATCCTTTAACTTCTGGCCTGTTTTCTTTTCCATCGCATCCCAGGCTTTCATAGCAAGCGAGCCATTTGTTGTACTTGAAAGTGTAAGAATAGTTTCAGCTGCATGACGATCAAATGACAGGGCACGACAGTCGTGGTACTCTTTACTTTTTGATGCCCCTAGAATATCCTTCAATTCGTCATATTCCTCTTTTGCATTCCAAGATAGACCTTTTGCTCCAATTGATTCGCGGACATTTGTACCTAAGGAAATAAATTTCTCGTAAACTTTTGTCAGATCCCTCTCAACCACATGGATTCGTGGGAAATTTTCACCTGGTACAGGCTCAGCGCCATCCTTTTTCCAGTCTGGTATGAGACCTAAGGCTTGCGAAGTTTCATCCGGACTATCATGAAGCAAGGCAGTAGCAACAACATCCTTGACCGGATTAGGAAAATGCTTTTTGGCAAGCTCCTGGAATGTTTTAGCAAGTTTTTTGAAAATATCCCAATCGGACCTACTTTCCCACGGTGATGTAATTGCAGGATTAAAGGGATGGATGAATGGATGCATGTCGGTAGAACTGACATCATATTTCTCATACCATGTTGCTGCCGGTAAAACGACATCAGAGTATAAAGCCGAACCTGACATCCTAAAGTCTAATGTCACTAATAAATCCAGTTTTCCTTCCGCTGCTTCAGCTGGCGCTTCAATTTCTACAGGCATTTGCGTTTCTTCCTGGCTTCCTAATATATAAGAGTGTGTTCCAAGTAGGTGTCTTAAGAAATATTCATGTCCTTTCGCCGAACTTCCAATCAAATTCGCCCGCCATACGAACATTGATTTTGGAAAATTAACAGGATTCCCTGGTTCCTCTATTGCAAATTTCATCTTCCCATTTTTCACTTGGTCAACGACATATTTAACGGCTTCCTCATTGGAAGTTGCCTTTGATTCTTCATAAATGTTAATAGAATTTTTATTAAACTGTGGATAAGAGGGCAACCATCCTAGACGAGCCGCCATCACATTATAATCACCCATATGACTATATCTTGGTTTATCTACCAACGGTGATATTAGGTTTTCCGTCTATTGCTCATCATAGCGCCACTGTTCAGTTACAAAATAAAAGAATGATGTTCCGTTTTGTAACCTTGGTGGTCCACCCCAGTCCCGCGCCATCGCGATCGTTTGCCAACCTTCAAGTGGTCGAACTTTTTCCTGTCCGACAT
>JAEWMK010000087.1 GCA_023457235.1 Bacillota bacterium | reverse complement strand
CATTCAGTGGGCCTTTTAGGCCGAGGCCGGTAAAAGAGGCTTTCAGCCGCAGAACAAACCACCAGTTCACACTGGTGGTTTTGATTGATTTGGTAAATTATTATTAACAAAAAATTCGAAAAAGTAGTATAATAAGGTGGACAAAAGCGGGAAATGGGGGGCTTTCATTTGAAAGCAATACAAACGTTAAAAACAGCGGATTTATGTGATCATTATTCAGACAGCATTTCAATCTGCCAGGTAGAATTCAAATCCTATGGTGCTAAGAAACAGTTTTCAGGACCAATACAAACTGTTGAGGCTTTCGAAGATAATGTTCTAGTTCGGCAAATGTTGGAAACTATCCCAGAAGGTTCTGTCCTTGTTGTAAACGGTGGTGCATCAAGAAATTGTGCTCTTGTTGGAGATATGTTGGCACAAATCGCAGTTGACCGAAAATTAGCAGGAATCATCGTAAATGGGGTCATTCGCGATAGCGCAGAAATTGCAGGGATGAATGTTGGAGTATTTGCGATTGGAACGATGCCATTAAAGAGCAAAAAAGAAGGCAAAGGAAAAACAAATGTTGCAACAAAGTTTGGCGGCGTTACATGGACACCTGGTGAATATGCGTATGCAGATGAAGATGGGGTAATCGTATCGCCAAGGCCGTTAACATTACCTTAATATAAAAATAAGTAAAAAATAAAAAGCAAACGATCGTAGTATAGAACTATTCGTTTGCTTTTTATGACATGGAGGTCTTTTGTTTATGGGGCGTCGAATTGAAAAGCAGGTTGAACATTTAATCATCCAGCAGAGGGATAGGGAAGTAACGATGAAAATAAGGGAATTTTTTAATCAAAAGCAAAAGGATTTGGATGAAAAACTAGTACATAAAAAATGGTATCAGTTTTGGAAATAAAGGGGGAGATTAAATTGAAAGAATTGGTTGGAGAGTGTCAAGAATGCAAAAAGGAGATCTACTGTTTGAACGGATTTTTTAATGGGATTGTCAAAGAAGATGGTACAATTACGTGTTTTGAATGTGAGGAAAAAAAGGAGAAAAATGAAGATTAGGTTTAATAAGTTTATCTTTTTACAAATAAGGGCTGACCGTAAAGTGTCATGAAACCACATCTGTTGCAAAGTTTTGTTTGCAATGTGGAGTTGGACACTTTTCGGTCAGTCTCTTGTTTTTCATTGATTATGAATGTTTAATCGCTATCACTAGCTAATTGTTCGATTAAGCCGTTTATGAAACTAATGTCGTTTGTAATTAATAGAGCTGGGAGAAGTGCTAGAACTGCTAGTACCATGAAATTTGGAATTATGACAAGCTTCAACAATTTTGTCAAAGAAACCACTTCCTTTTCCCTTTTTTTCATGATATCAAATACTTGTCCTAGTTTCAAGAATTTTCAGATATATTAGGTAAAAATATTATAATTTTCTTATAAAAAAAGTCAGCGCAATTCATTTGCGCTGACACTGAATGATAAGCTTACTCCCAGATATATGGAGTTTCTTGGTATACGTAATAATTTAACCAATTTGTATAGAATAGGTTTCCATGGGCACGCCATCTGTTTAATGGCTCCTCATTTGGATCATCATTCGGAAAATAATTGACTGGAACTTCAATATCCATGCCCTTGCTTTTATCGCGAAGATACTCGTCTCTAAGTGTTGTAGCCTCATATTCGGGATGTCCTGTAATAAAGAATTGTTTACGGTCTTTAGATGCTACGAGACAAACACCTGCTTCACTTGAATAAGAAAGAATTTCAAGATTTGAATTTTTTTCAATATCCTCTTTCTTGACATCTGTATGTCTTGAATGCGGGACAAGATATACTTCATCAAAGCCGCGAAGAATTCTTGATTTTCTATGAAATGTTTTATGTTCAAATACGCCGAACATTTTTTTCTCTAAAGTGTATTTAGGAATACCAAAATGGTAGTACAACCCCGCCTGGGCACCCCAGCATATATGGAGGGTTGAAGTTACATTCGTTTTTGTCCATTCCATAATTTCCTTTATTTCATCCCAATAGGTAACATCTTCAAACTCCAATAGTTCAATCGGAGCCCCTGTGATAATCATGCCATCAAATTTGCGGCCTTTGATTTCATCGAAAGTACGATAGAAATTTTCCAAGTGCTCCTGCTTTGTATTTTTTGATTGATGTGTTTGCGGATGCATTAGTGTAATATTGACTTGTAATGGTGAGTTACTAAGTACACGTAGAAGGTGCTCTTCCGTTTTTTCCTTTAAAGGCATTAAATTTAAGATTACTATATTTAAAGCACGGATATCCTGTTGATATGCACGTTCTTCATCCATTACAAATATATTTTCACTTTCAAGAATTTCTTTAGCGGGTAAATCCTTTGGAATGTTAATAGGCACTTTCAATCACTTCCTTTTCTACCTGATTTATTAATTATAAGAACATTAGAAAAATTGTTCAATGAAAAAGTTCGTAATATATGCGAATTTTGTTAAAATGGGGAAAGAAAACTTGAGGAGCGAGGGATATTATGTTTGATCCTACCATTTTTGACAATTTAAAGGTTGTTGCAGAAGGAGCCATTTATGACCTTGATTTAAAAGGGGAAATCTTAATTACAAATCGCAGGGATCAAATCGATCTAGCTAAGCTTTCTCGCTACTATGCCGTGACTTTTAGAAAAATGGACAAAGAGGATAATACGGTTCATGGAGAGCTCCGAATAAACGCAGGTGTCTATGATTTATCAGCGGAGATCTTGGAAAAGGGAGACGAATCGATTGGCTGCCATGTTGAAGCTGTCTTTTTTATGACTATAATAGATCCTAAAAAGGATTGTGTGGCAATTCAGTCGGTATTGTTGGAAATTTGGGGTGATCGCCCTTCAATAGCGCAAGAAATCTCATATAATTATGACTCTTACAATTCAGTGAAATTGAAAAATACAATCATTTTGAAATTTGATCGAAAAATAGGGGAAGCACAAGTTGACGATTTACCAATAATGGTGGAGTATATGATAGAGTCGATTGACCAATTGAATGAATTAATGTCTTAAAGGCGTATTTGATAAAGAAAAAGGGGCAAACACAATGGAACTATTAAACACAATGAAGCCTTTCCTTAAAGAAGCGTGGCAAAAGGCTGGATTTGAACAACCAACAGCGATACAACAAAAGGCGATTCCAAGTATCTCAGAAGGGGCGGACATTATTGCCGAATCACCAACTGGAACAGGAAAAACATTGGCATACTTGCTTCCAATATTACATAATATCGATCCGGATAAAAAAGAAATTCAAGCTGTTATTTTGTCACCAACAAGGGAGCTGGCAATGCAGATTCATCAAGTTATTCAGAACTTTACTTTGAATAGTGGAATCGTAAGTGGAGCGTTTATAGGTGGAGTTGATCTCAAACGACAAATCGACCGCTTGAAGAAAAATCCAATGATTATCGTTGGTACTCCGGGAAGAATCAATGAACTAATTGATAAGAAAAAAATGAAGATGCATGAAGTGAAAACAGTTGTTGTTGATGAAGTGGATCAAATGGTTGCTCAGAAGTTGACTTACGATGTAAAAATGGTGATCCAATCTACATTAAGAGATCGTCAAGTTCTATTTTTCTCGGCCACTATTTCGGATGTAGTACAGGATTTTGCCAAAAAGGTGATGAATGCTCCAACGTTTATTCAAGTTGAACGCGAACAGAATGGTGCTGTTAACCATATTTATTTTGTAAGCGATCGCCGTGATAAGATTGAGGTGCTGAGAAGAATTTATCGGATGGAAGAAAGTATGAAAGCACTTATTTTCATCAATGATTCATTTCATATCGACGAATTAGCGGCGAAATTTAAATATAAAAAGATTCCAATCGGGGTTTTACATAGCGCTGCTAATAAAAAAGAGCGAGCAGCGGCAATTCAACAATTCCGTAGCGGAAAACTGACCCTTCTCTTAGCAACAGATATCGCTGCTAGAGGAATGGATATTCAGGGCTTGACCCATGTCATCCATTTGGATATGCCTGAAAAAATTGAGCATTATATCCATCGTTCAGGCCGTACAGGACGTATGGGAGCACAAGGTACCGTGATCTCTTTAGTTACACCAACTGAAGAGAAGACATTACTAAAGTATGGAAAAGAATTAGGCGTTGCGATGACGAAAAAAGAACTTTATGGCGGAGAAATCGTTGATGACCGTCCAAATATAAGAAAAAGTGACGAAAAGGAGTGGCGTCCGAAGCGGGAGCCAAGATCGGAGCGGAGCCATAATAAAGCTAGTAATAAAAATGACAGTACTGGAAAACCGCATCGAAATGGAGATCACAAAAGGGCAGTAATCAAAGGTTCATCCCTTACTAAAGGTGAAAAAGGGAGATCAAACCAAGCACCAACAGGGAGTCATCGAGGTAGCCAGCGAAATAACGATAGACAAAGACATCGGTAAAAAGATAAAGAATGAACTCGTTTCAAAATTAAAAATGAAACGAGTTCATTTTTTTATAAGTATATATTGAATCTCTAATTGAGAAATCATAGTTGCATTTATCATCGTATAACCAATGCTTAAAAACCGCGAAAGTGTCTCAGTACACGTAGGGTGGGTTGGTTCAACTGGAGCTTCTAGACTCGTGTTGATTCCAAGAAATTGATTGGTATACGGATTGCATCTGATGATTACGACATGATGCCCCCGCCAGGCTGTTCCGATCATTGTTGGATGGGATTGAGGTCTGTACATAGGATAATAACTCCCTTCTAATGGAGTGGAAACCGATAATATATCACTATCTCTTTTACAGTATATGGACCGACTTCACAAATAGTTGAATGATTTTGCTAAAAAATGATAAGATTTCATATATAAGTCTTTGTACATAACGAAATGGGGTTGACCAATCATGGATAAAAACAGATTAATAGAAGAGGCAACAGCGTTTGTTCGCGGTGAATTGGAAAACGAGGCAAGCGGTCATGATTGGTGGCATATTGCTCGGGTTACGAACATGGCTAAGCATATAGCAGAACAGGAGGGCGCTGATGTTTTTATATGTGAAATGGCTGCCCTTTTACATGATATCGCCGATGAAAAATTAAATAAAGGTGGAGAAGAAGTTGGTCTCCGAAGAGTGAAAGACTGGCTTGAAGGTCACCATGCAGACCAAGAAACGATCGACACCATCATTGAAATCATATCCACGATGTCATTCAAAGGTGGCAACCGTCCACCAATGACTACAATTGAGGGAATGGTTGTTCAAGATGCGGACCGCCTAGACGCCATCGGTGCGATTGGCATCGCAAGAACATTCGCCTATGCAGGTGCACATGGTGACTTAATATATGATCCCGACATACAACCACGTGAAAAAATGACAAAAGAGGAATACCGTACCGAAAAATCAACAGCGGTGAATCATTTTTATGAAAAACTGCTTAAATTAAAGAATCTAATGAATACAAATAGTGCTAAGGAAATGGCGGAAGCCCGCCATCAATTAATGGAGGACTTTTTACAAAAGTTTTATCATGAATGGGAAGGAAACCTGTAAATGAATATATTGTCCGTTGAAAATCTTTCAAAAAGCTATGGAGATAAAACATTATTTAATAGTATTTCTTTCAGCGTCGCTGAAAAACAGCGAATTGGAATTATCGGAGTGAATGGGACAGGGAAGTCAACGCTTTTAAAAATATTGGCTGGGATTGAGCCGTCTGATGGCGGGGAGATCATCAAGCCGAAATCGTATAACATTGAGTATTTAGCACAGAACCCGGAATTTGACGGGAATGGAACGATACTAGATGAGATTTTTTACGGAGACACACCACTTATTCGTTTATTGAAAAAATACGAAGAGGCTCTGATTGCCCTTCAAAAGGACTCACTGAATGAACGAAAACAGGACACACTTTTTAAACTGCAACAGGAAATGGATGCAATGAATGCCTGGGACGCCAATACCCAAGCTAAATCAATCTTAACTAAGCTCGGGCTTGAGGACCACACACAGAATGTTGGGCAGCTGTCAGGTGGACAAAAGAAACGGGTTGCGATTGCGCGAAGCCTTATTCAACCGGCAGACTTGCTTATCCTAGATGAGCCGACGAACCACTTGGATATTGAAACGATTGAGTGGCTGGAAGAATATATTACACGCTATCCTGGGGCAATTTTGCTTATTACACATGATCGTTACTTTTTAGATCGTGTAACTAATAGAATTTTTGAGTTAGAGCAGGGGAATCTTTATAGCTATGAGGGAAACTATTCAACGTTCCTTGAAGCGAAAGCCGTTCGTGAGGAAATTGAAGCGGCCAATGAAGATAAGCGTCAAAATCTGTTAAGACGGGAATTAGCTTGGATGAGGCGGGGAGCCAAGGCGCGGACAACGAAGCAAAAAGCAAGAATCCAGCGCTTTGAGGAGTTGCAAAATAAGCCAGGCCATCGTCAAAAAGACGATCTTGATATTGCGATTGGCGGTAGCCGTCTTGGTAAAAAGGTTTTTGAAATTGAAAATATCTCAAAGCAGTATGAAGATAAAACAGTCATCAAAAATTTTTCCTATATTGTAAAGCCTTTTGAACGAATCGGTATAGTCGGTCCAAACGGTTCTGGAAAAACGTCGCTGTTAAACTTACTGACCGGAAAGGATTCCCCGGGTGAAGGTACAATCGATGTTGGTCAAACGGTGAAAATCGCTTACTATACACAAGAAAATGAAGAGATGAATGGGGAACAGCGGGTTATTGATTATATTAAAGAGACAGCTCAAATCATTAAGACAATCGACGGCAAGGAAATTACAGCATCCCAAATGCTTGAGCGATTTTTGTTTTCTCCGGCAATGCAATATACGTACATTAAAAAGCTGTCGGGGGGCGAACGCCGTCGCCTTTATCTATTGAAAATTTTAATGACGGAGCCGAATGTTATCATTCTTGATGAGCCAACGAATGATCTTGATATTGAAACATTAACAATTTTAGAAGATTACTTAGATGAATTCCCGGGTGTTGTGCTAACGGTCTCCCATGACCGCTACTTTTTGGATAAAACAAGTGATATTTTGTTTGTATTTGAAGGGGAAGGAAGCATTCGCATTTTCTACGGGTCTTATAGTGAATATTTAGATGAAGAAAAACAAAAGCAAGAATTACTAAAAAAAGAAGAAGCAAAAGAAAAGTCTCAAGCCGTCACTACTTCAGAACAGCCTCAAAAACCGAAAAAAATAAAGCTAAGCTATAAGGAACAAAAAGAATGGGAAGGCATTGAAGATAAAATCATGCAGTTGGAGCAGGAAATTTCAAAGATCCAACAAGAGATTGTAGGTAGCGGCTCGGATTTTGCCAAAGTCCAACCATTATATGAAAAAGAGCAATCCCTAACTACCGAACTTGAGCAAACAATGGAGCGCTGGGAAGAGCTTTCGGAGTTAGTTGAACAAATTGAAAAACAAAATGCATAGAGAATATAATCAAACCATTAGAAGGGAGTTTTACATTATGGCATGTGAAATCAACCACACGAAAGAGGATGTATTAAACAAGCTTGAAAGTCAGAAGGAGTTTTTACCAGAAGAGCTTTATCCAAAGATTGAAGGTTTTATTGTAAAAGGTCTGCCTCAGGAAACATTAAATGAGGTCTTTCATTTATTAAAAAAATATGATTTGGCAGCAGAAGCTGAGCAACAAGAACGAAATGAAGTACTGAAGGCAATGGTAGAAGGATAAGCAGTTGAAAGGAAGGCACTATGAGGGGGAACACCCAACATTAGTGCCTTTCATTTGTTTTTTATTTATATTGAGCAATTCTCTTAGAACCTAAGTATCTTTTACTCCAATAACTCTGGCTAAGTTGACTTATTGTAACGCCCTTAGAGGAGCCGGAGTGAATAAAGCGGCCATCTCCTAGATAAATACCGGCATGGGAGGGCCCAGGCTGATAAGTCTCGAAAAATACTAATTCACCGACACTTGGCTTATTAACA
>JAEWMK010000086.1 GCA_023457235.1 Bacillota bacterium | reverse complement strand
GAGTTATGCATAGGAATACGTTTATTAATTCGCCAAACCTGCTAAAATCGACTTATCAGTTGAAAAATGATGATAAGATATTTTTTGCCGGTCAAATGACTGGAGTCGAAGGCTATGTAGAATCGGCAGCATCAGGGCTTGTCGCTGGCGTAAATGCCGCGAAACTTATAAATGGTCAAACACCTATAAGTTTTCCGGAAGAGACTGCCATCGGAAGTATGGCTCATTACATAACGGCCACGAATGCAAAAAGTTTTCAGCCGATGAATGCCAACTTTGGTATATTTCCACCGCTTTCCCAAAAAATAAAAAATAAGCAAGAAAGATATGAAAAACATGCTGAACGAGCATTAGGGTCTATTCAGAATTTTGTGAATTATTTATGAAAAGTTTGCAATTTGCTATTGTAGTATGGTAAGATTTATGGGACTTAACCTTTAAACAGCAAAAGGACTTTTTTAGCAGCAAGGAATTGAAAAATTTGCTGCTGTTTCTTATGTTTGTTTCTAAAAGCTGATACATAGATTTAAGAAGAAGGAATTCCACTTATCCTTAGGGGGTCTTTTATGAGTTCATCATTTCATGCAACAACCATTTTTGCAATCCATCATAACGGAAAATGTGCAATGGCCGGCGACGGTCAAGTTACATTTGGAAATGCTGTTATTATGAAACATTCTGCACGAAAGGTCCGTAGATTATATAATGGGAAAGTTGTTGCTGGATTTGCCGGCTCTGTTGCAGATGCTTTCACGTTGTTTGAAAAGTTCGAGGGACGATTGGAAGAATATAATGGCAATCTTCAACGTGCAGCGGTTGAACTTGCGAAAGAGTGGCGCAGCGACAAGGTTTTAAGACAACTAGAGGCAATGCTCATTGTTATGAATGAAGATTATTTATTGCTTATTTCCGGAACGGGTGAAGTGATTGAACCAGATGATGGCATCCTTGCCATTGGTTCTGGCGGGAACTATGCCTTATCAGCCGGTCGGGCATTAAAGCGATATGCTGGTGACCATTTAACAGCTAAAGAGATTGCAAAATCCGCTTTAGAAATAGCCGGTGAAATTTGCGTTTACACCAATAATAATATTATTGTGGAAGAACTTTGAGTTGGAGGGATCAAGGATGAAAAAGGATTTAACTCCACGTCAAATTGTTGAACGCCTTGACCAATTTATCGTTGGGCAAGACAAAGCAAAACGTGCAGTTGCTGTTGCTCTTCGGAATCGATATCGTAGAACTCTACTTGATGACAGACTGCGGGATGAAATAACCCCTAAAAATATACTAATGATCGGGCCGACCGGAGTAGGAAAGACGGAAATCGCAAGAAGACTGGCGAAACTAGTCGGAGCTCCGTTTATAAAGGTTGAAGCAACAAAGTTTACTGAAGTAGGGTATGTTGGCAGAGATGTTGAATCTATGGTAAGAGATCTAGTTGAAACATCGATTCGTCTTGTGAAAGAAGAAAAAATGCAAAGTGTTCGTGCAAAAGCAGAGGAAAATGCCAATAAACGAATTGTTGAATTGCTTGTGCCGACAAAACAAAAGCAAACACAATATCGAAATCCATTGGAAATGTTATTTGGCGGGCAAAATCAACCACAAGATTATGATCAACAGCCATCAGAGGACCAGAACATTTCACAACGAAGAAAGCAAATGGCACATCAGCTTGCCCTTGGTGAATTAGAGGATCACATCATTACAGTTGAGGTTGAAGAACAACCGGCTTCGATGTTTGATCTCCTCCAAGGTTCAGGTATGGAACAGATGGGCATGAATATGCAAGATGCACTCGGTTCGTTAATGCCTAAGAAGAAAAAGAAACGCAAGCTTACAGTAAAAGAAGCGCGAAAGGTTTTAACACAGGATGAAGCAAATAAGTTAATTGATATGGATGAAGTAACAGGTGAGGCCGTTTCAAAAGCAGAACAGATGGGGATCATTTTTATCGATGAGATCGATAAGATTGCCGGTAAAAATCAAAATTCAGCAGATGTATCAAGAGAAGGGGTTCAACGTGACATTCTACCGATTGTTGAAGGATCCACGGTTGTGACTAAATATGGTCCAGTAAAAACAGACCATATTTTATTCGTGGCTGCCGGTGCTTTCCATATGGCAAAGCCTTCTGACTTAATACCTGAATTACAGGGGCGTTTTCCAATCCGGGTTGAATTAACAAGTCTATCTGTTGATGACTTTGTTCGAATTTTAACAGAGCCTAGCAATGCTTTATTAAAACAATATGAAGCTTTATTGCAAACGGAAGGTATAAAACTTGAATTTTCTGACGATGCTATTCGTAAGATAGCAACAATTGCCTATGATGTGAATCAGGAGACTGATAATATTGGCGCAAGAAGACTTCATACAATTCTTGAACGATTGCTGGAAGATCTATCATTCGAAGCTTCGGATATCAATCTGGAAAAGGTCAAGATCACGCCGGAATATGTAGATGAAAAACTAAGTACAATTGCTAGAAATAAGGATTTAAGTCAATATATCTTATAATAGTGTGTTCTAATATTAGGAGGAGTAAGTAAGATGAAGTTACTTGATAAAACTAGACAAATTAATGCAATGCTGCAAAAAGTTGGCGGAAAACCGGTTAACTTTAAAGAAATGGCTGAAACATTACGTGATGTGATTGAGTCGAATGTTTATGTTGTTAGTAGAAGAGGAAAATTGTTAGGATTTGCAATCAAGCAACAAATTGAAAATGAACGTATGAATTTGATGTTGCAAGAAAGACAATTTCCTACAGATTATACAAATAATTTATTTAATGTAACAGAAACATCAGCAAACTTGGATATTGACAGTGAGTATACAGCCTTTCCGGTAGAAAACAGAGATATTTTTCAAGCGGGTTTAACGACTATCGTTCCCATTAATGGTGGAGGCGAACGTTTAGGTACATTAATTCTTGCAAGAATTGCAGAAAATTTCTCAGATGATGATTTAATTCTAGCAGAGTATGGTGCAACAGTAGTAGGTATGGAAATTCTTCGTGAAAAATCAGAAGAAATTGAAGAAGAGGCAAGAAGTAAAGCCGTTGTTCAAATGGCAATCAGCTCCTTATCATATAGTGAATTAGAAGCAATTGAGCATATCTTTGACGAATTGGAAGGAAATGAAGGATTGCTAGTTGCTAGTAAGATTGCCGACCGTGTAGGAATTACACGTTCAGTTATCGTTAACGCACTAAGAAAATTAGAAAGTGCGGGTGTAATCGAATCACGTTCCCTTGGTATGAAAGGGACATATATCAAGGTATTAAATGACAAATTCCTTATTGAACTTTCAAAATTAAAAGCAAATTAACTTTATTCAGTAGGGTTCAACCTACTGAATAAAGTTAATGCCTCAGATTTTAAAAGGTAGTTTTTCGAG
This sequence comes from Bacillota bacterium, assembly GCA_023457235.1. Classification (GTDB taxonomy): domain Bacteria; phylum Bacillota; class Bacilli; order Bacillales; family Bacillaceae_J; genus Schinkia. The sequence continues at coordinate 1,758 of JAEWMK010000086.1, read as the reverse complement.
TAAGCTCGAAAAAATCTGGACGCAAATACGCCAAGGGCGCATTCGGTTAAATAAAAACTGTCCATTTGGGTTGACAATACTCAATTAGGACAGTTTTTTTTGTATTTTTTTTCAGGGAAAGTAGGACTTTTTTTCTAATTTTATTGAGATTTGTCGACAATTTGTTTTTTTTGTTATCTTTTGTATAGAAATGCTTTATAATAATGTGTAAATTGTAATATGATATTCTATAGTGTATTGTATTTTGGGAATAATTACCTAATACCTGTGGTTTAGTTACATAGTAAAATGAATGTAGTGAGGAGATATACTATGAAACTATTTTCGAGTTCTATTCAATCGTTAGAAAATGCATTGGCGTACTCATCGCTAAAACAAAAGACGATCTCAAATAATATTGCGAATGTAGATACGCCTAACTATAAAGCTCAGGAAGTAAGCTTTAAATCTGAATTTGATCGTGCTACATTACAAGCACGTCGTTCTGATGCTAGACATTTTGAGTTTAAGCGTGGAAGTTCCAATATAGAAGTAAATACTAGAGTCACAACATCCTATAACCATAATGGAAACAATGTTGATATTGATAAAGAGATGGCAGAAATGGCTCAAAACCAAATTTACTATAATGTCCTTGTTGATAGGATGAACAGTAAGTTTAATTCTTTAAAAGAGGCTTTAAAGGGAGGTAACTAATCATGCGTGTTTTTAATGGAATGAATATATCTGCCTCAGCTTTAACGGCTCAACGCTTTCGTATGGATGTCATTTCGTCGAATATGGCCAATGCGGAATCAACAAGAGCCAATTTCGTAAACGGTGAGTGGCAGCCCTACCGCAGAAAAATGGTCGAATTTGAACCTGCTAAAGGTTCATTCAATACTTTTTTAAATAAGGCAATGAAGGAGTCACAAAATCCGGGACAAGGAGTTCGAGTTAGTGCTGTTGTAGAGGACGAGACACCATTTACGTATGTATATAATCCTGAACATCCAGATGCGAATGCAGATGGATATGTTGCTATGCCGAATGTTGATCCACTTAAGGAAATGATAGATTTAATGAGTGCTACTAGATCATATGAAGCGAATATCACGGCTTTTAATGCGACGAAAAGTATGATGATGAAAGCACTTGAAATTGGGAAGTAGTGAGGAGGCAAAGTATTAGATGGAACGAATTTCGCCCTTTAAATTAAATCAGCCAACAATTTTACGTAATGATTCTATTCCTCAAAGGGTTACCCCCTCCGAAGCACATCAGAAATTTTCAAGTGCTTTAAAGGGTGCAATAGATGAGCTTAATAATTCACAAATACAATCTGATATTGCTACGAATAAATTTATAACAGGTGAAATAACGAATATTCATGATGTGATGATAGCTGCACAGAAGGCAAGTGTAACAAGACAAGCAGCAATCGAAGTACGTAACAAAGTAATCGATGCCTATAAAGAAATTATGAGAATGCAAATTTAAAGAAATAGAAAAACAATAGAGGAATACGCTGGGGGCCATCATGAACGAGAAGCTAGTAAACTTGAAAAATAAAATTATGGATTTTTGGAATGCTAGGACGAAAACCCAAAAAACCATTATTGCCAGTTCAGTAGGAGCATTCATCGTCATTTTGATTCTCGTTTCAATTTTTGCAACAAAACCTAATCTTGTCCCTCTTTATAGCAATTTATCTCCCGGGGAAACCGGGCAAATTAAAGCTACATTGGATTCAAGAGGAATTCAATCTGAAATAACGGA
>JAEWMK010000085.1 GCA_023457235.1 Bacillota bacterium | reverse complement strand
GGCTTAAGCCGAAGCGACAACTGGAAGAAGTGAAAGAATTTCATAATCAAATCATTGCTAACCGTGCAGATTTTATTGCCGATGAAGTAAAAAGACTAAAGAGTGATATTTTTGAAAAAGATAAACTGATTCAATTATTATCTGATGAAAAGTCAAAGAAAATGGAAATACTTGAAACACACGGGGCATTAGATGATTACAATAAAATACAAGATTCATATAGTGAAGCTTATTCAAAGCTTAATAAGTTGAAGGATGATTATGATAAACTATCACGGGCTGAAAGAGAAGAGGTTTATATAAAAATTGAGATAGAGGAACAGAATTCTGAAGCGCAGAAGGAGATCCATTTAAAACAAGAACTAATCAGTGATGCGGCAAGAAAGTTCAACCAAAACTCACAATATTTGTATAATGAACCTGGCTACTTGGTCATTGGCAATAATAAAGGACGCTTTTCTTACAAAATTGAAATTCAGCGGTCGAAAAGTGAAGGAATAGGAAAAATGAAAATATATTGTTATGACCTTGCTCTAATGCAGTTGTCTCGTGGCAGAAAACCATTTATCAATTTTCTTATTCATGATAGTACATTGTTTGATGGAGTAGATGAAAGGCAGAGAGCTAAGGCTATAGAATTAGCACAGAAAGAAAGTGCTGATAGAGGGTTTCAGTATATTTGCTTGTTAAACAGTGACATGATTCCAACTGATGAATTTAAAGATTCCTTTGATTTTGATCAATATGTAAGGTTGATCCTAACAGATGAAGATGACACAAGTGGTTTGTTAGGCTTGCAAATAAAGTAAATAAATACGATGAATAAAGGCATTGCTCAATTAGAGTAGTGCCTTTTTTGGTGAGGTGAAAGAAATGAAAAAAAGTTATTGGAAAAATAGAGAAAAAAAGACTGCCATTGTAAATAAAAAAGTGTTAGATGTTCTAAATATTTTAGAAGTTATAGAAAGCCAGGGGGGAGAAGATGCTTACATGTTAGTTGATAACAACGAGGAAAATCGTAATCGCTTGAAAGAAGTAGGAGTATCAGATGGAATTATTTATAAGTATGGCGATGATAAGCAAATATGGACTGATCTATATTCGCTAGTGTGGTGAATTCTTGTCTCAAAAACGATTATTTTTGATACTCGGTTAAGGACTATAGAAGTTTAGAAAATATTAATCAAAAAGCTGTATCAAAAATAAGTTTCAATTCATCGTTTCTAATAGGTATGAATTTGATAGAAAATTTGAAGGAGTGGTTTTATGGATTGGCTTACTTTTTTAAATGGTATTTTATTTTGTTATCTAATTGTATCTAAATTGGTTGTACCTAATATTAAAGAAGGTCTTAAGTATGAAGAAGAATTGAAAAATGGGGAGTTTTTTGATTAGTGAATAATTGATTCAAATTGTGCAACAACAAAATTAGAGAGGATGAATAATATATGAATATTTTTAGATATTTAAGTAATTATGGTCACGAGGGTCTACAGGCTTTGAGTAAGGAAATTATACAACTACTCGAATTAGACATTAAGGAAAACGTTAATTATACAAATATAGAAACAGATTCAAAAGAAGTAATTGAACGACTTTGTAATTCAAATTCCGCTGTCATTGCTGACGTTGAAATAATGCACAGTATAATCGCTGGTGTTTTACAGTTGGTCAAAGTTGAAAGGGCAGGTTTTAAAAGTAATCTCCATTTAGCCTCATTTTACAATGAGTGGAAAACAGAAGGTTATTTTTCAGAAATAGAAAAAGCAATTAAATTACCCTATTAAATGAAATTTTTCAAAAGGGATCGTGCGTCACATTTCGAGTTTAACACGCAATAAAAAAGTCATTTTAAGTCATCGGGAAGGAATGATATACAATGCCAAGATGGAAAGGGAAAAAAGTCGGAAGTGCTCATTATTTCCATTTAAGACGTTCGGTTGAACATAGACTTATCCAAGATAGAGGCAATTGGGGATTTACTTATAAACCACTACCGTACCAAATTGGTGGCAAGAAAAACGGAAAACATATAAGAGCCCGTGCTCTTTGGCTTTAATAGAAGTTTCGAAACAATTTTGTAACAGGAGGGAATGTTATCTTGCCATATATAATTGACGGTTCTCATAGGGCTGCTGCAAAAGAACTTCAAGCTCAAAAAAAGGGCTTAGGAAATCCAATAATAAAAGCTTATCAATTAAATTCCATTCAAACAATGGAGTGTATGCTCCATGATGCACATCGAATGTTCTATAAAATGCATTGTAATATTAATAAATTAATTTACCTAATTAGACAAGGTATCAATATAGAGTCTGATGAAGTTATTGATAACCTATATAAAATATAAAGTTGTCTAACGCAAAAATCGATGACACTGAATTAGCTTATGAGGCTTAGTTTGGTGTCTTTTTTTGAAGTATGAAGAGTTTGATTCGGTTTCACTAGGAGGTATCCCATGCGTTTTGGCTACGCAAGAGTAAGCACACAAGACCAGTCACTAGATTTACAAATCGATGCCCTGCAGCAAGCTCGCTGTGATAAAATCTTCACCGAAAAAATAAGTGGAGCAAAAAATGACCGCCCCGAACTTGAAAAGTTGTTAGAACAGCTTAGGGCAGGCGATACCTTAGTTGTTTATAAGTTAGATCGACTAGGACGTTCCACTTTTAAATTACTGGAGTTGACTGGTGATTTAGAGAAAAATGGAATTGAGTTTATTTCACTTTGTGACAATATAGATACAAGTACTGCGATTGGCCGTGCAATGTTCCGGATGCTTGCGGTTTTAGCTGAAATGGAACGTGAAATAATCGTTGAACGTACGCAAGCTGGAATAAAGGCTGCAAGGGCAAGGGGTAGATTGGGCGGCCGTCCCAAAGTGCTTCTAAAAGACATAGATAGGGCACTCAAATTATACGACAGTAGGGAATATAGTGTTCCAGAAATAGTAGAGTTAACAGGGATAAGCAAAGCTTCAATCTATAGGTATTTAGAAAAACGTCAAAAACATGCAGCTAAATAAAGCACTAATAGAAATATAGTAGTAAAAAAATGCGGACACCTTTCGAACAAATCTAATAAAATAATGTGATATTCTAATATTATGAAAGATTTGTAGTTTTTAATACTGCCAAATTAATATAATTATCAATTTAGCTTCTGGCCGAGTTCCAGGAGCTTTTTTTTTGGAGGAGTGGGATAAAACTGCAAAAAATATGGATAAAAGTTGTAGGGAAATTACCTTTAACCGCTTTATTTTTATTTTGGCTTTATTGGTTGCACACATTATATTTTGACTTTAACTGGAATGTAATTCGTATGTATGCATCATCTAATCAATTATATTGGCGATTTTTTGTGCTGGTAGGTGGTTCATACACATTGTTTCTATTGTCATTATTACTCGGATTTAACAAACAGGACGATATTAGTGAATTTAAAGAGGAGCGTGAAAAAATTGAGTAGAACAATTAATGTACCTAAAGGACGTTCAAAAACACTTCCTTTTAGTGAAAAAGCAAAAATTGGTGATGTTGTTGAATTTGTGGATAGAAAGCAAGATAATTTGCTACTTCACGGGCGTGGAATTATCGTTTTAGATAACTCTGTAATTGTCGATCTGACAATAATGAAAAACTTCGATTCATTGAAACTAGAATATGAAAAAACTGTTGTTAGTCATAGAAGATACAAAGTTATGAAAGCACCAGTAGCGTAGGCCTAGGAGGAGATTGAATTGAGACGTAAAAAACTAGAAGAAAATGTTGTAGAACAAATTATCGAAGCAGCTGCTAAAGAAGCGCAAATCACTCCTGAGCAATCTAAAGCCAATTTATCAAAAGCATTTGAAGAAATTCAGAAACGAACTTTGGAGCATGGACAAATGGATCTTAGTAAAATTGGAGTGACCGTTTATTCTAGATCTTGGAGAAAGGAAAATGAGTAACTGTAGGGTTTGTGGTCGAGGTTTAAGATCAACGCAAAGCATTCAACGGGGTGTAGGTCCTGGTTGTGCGGGAAGGGTTCGTCAAGTCATACAAAATGAATTTCAAGAAAAACCCCTTAAAATGAAAGATTATAATGATTCTATTGAAAGTGTAAAAAAGGCAGAAGAGTGGTTGAAGCAGTACAATGAGAAAAAGAAACACGATAGAAAGATGAATAAATCAGCAAATGAAAAAGTAAATACAGAAATAGCAAATGCTGCACCATTCGATTTCGATGCAGAAAAAATAATGGGCAAAACAAATATGAAAGAAATGGTCAAAGAACATAATTACAATAAATTTGTTGAGCACCTACAGAGCATCGATGACGAAAGAACACAAAAATTATATGTGAAATTCGGAGAACAATTGACATATAATAAAGTTGGTGGGAATAAAGACTATGCAAGAGGCGCAAACGTTCAGCTAACACAAGAGAGTTTTGAAGGTAATACATTTAGTAATCCGTTGCGAACGGTTTACCATGAAAACGGACACGCATTTGACCATTTAGGTTTACGTACATTAACAGGAAAAACGATGGTACCAACAGGCAAAAAAATAAAGAAAAAGGTACTCAGAAGATCTGTTGAGGTAGACGAGATGGTTACACATGCTTCTGGGCTCCCTGAATATAAATTGAAACAATCAATCGAAAGAGATTTATGGGAATATGTGAATGGCAAGGATTTGCCGATGTTTGCTGATTTGGGGAGTAAACCACGAAAAAAGGCAGAAAAAGAAGCGTGGGAAAAAGCAAGAGCTGAAATTTACGATAAGAGTAAGGTGAATTTCCAAAAG
>JAEWMK010000084.1 GCA_023457235.1 Bacillota bacterium | reverse complement strand
TGATCATTTTTTCCTCGAGCTTTTCTAATTCAATAAAAATTTTATGGTCAGTTGTTACTTCAACATTTTTTATTTTCAATTCTTTTTCTAACGTTTTTTTCATTTCTTTTGTTAATGTTTTAGACTTAAAAGTGTTCCAATGCTCTAACTCAACGGCAGCAATTAGCAGGTCCTTTGATTGAACAGACCGAACTAATTTCACCTGATCCTTTTTTAATAATATATCTTTCGCTTTATTAGCCTCCTCTTGATCAATTGTCTGTTGGCTTTCGGCGGTGCTCATTTTAACCGGCCGAATAGCGTTATTTATTGTTTCCGGTTCTGCTTGGGTACAGCCTGACAATAAAAAATATAAAAACGAAATAATAAATAAAAATAGCATTTTTCTCATGAGAATCATCCTTTTGTATGACATGAAAGAGGCTGTGATTGACAGCCTCTTGAATAAAGTTAAAATCGTTAGCTGTTATATTGTGGTTCTTCATTTTGAATTTCTTGAACACGGGCACTTAAAGTGTCAATAATTTGCTGGGTTTGTTGGGCAGCATTTTGATACATTTGCTTTGCAGTTTTATTCTCTGTTTGAAGGGCAAATGTTTCAAAGTTTGCTTGTGCACCTTTTAATCCCGCTAATGTTTGTTTTACCTGAGTTGCTACAGTCATATTTCTACCTCCTGAAAAGTAATAAGTTTTTTAAAATTTTACAGTTGTAGTATCAGTAAAAACTGACATGTTATTCAAATTCACAATTAGGAAGTTACTTCCAATAAAAAAAATAAACCCTGTCAGTCAACAGGATTTCCTTGAATTTGTTCAGATGGTATTTTCTTAATATTTGGAGCCCCTGAAACCCGGACAAGAAAGGATATATCGAGCCCGCCTAAAAGCATGATTCCAAGAATGAAAAACGACAAAATAAATTGTTCTGCCTTAATAAAACTAGTTGCAAAAATAGGTCCTACACTTGCTCCCAAAAATAAAATAAAGGCGTTAAAGGAAATAGCACTTCCCCTGACTTCCCCTGCCAACTGGCCGATTAATTGTAAGGCCACTGGCACAACTAAGGATATACCTGCTACATATATAACACTTGTCAAAATGATAAACGGTAAAAAGTTAGTAATTCCGATCGAAACTAATCCAAGGACAGTTAGAATTAACCCTATTCGTAGAACAATTAAGATCCCAAACTTTTTTGATAATCGACCTGCAAATGGAGATAAAAGCATACCGACCATTCCTACTGCTCGAATATAGATTATCGTCTCACTTGAAAGACCAAATTTTGGCGAACTTAAATAGCTCCCTAAAACAGTATAGGTACCTACCAATGAAAATAGCAGCATAAATGTAATCGAATAAATGAACAATAATTGCTTTTTCTTAAAAAGGAGCGCCATTTGTTTAAACTTTTTATATACACTGCCTTCTGAATTTACTTTTTCCTCTTTTGGCAGCATCCATAGAACAAGTATGCCAGTAATAAAATAAACAATACCCAAAATAAAAAAGATCCCGTGCCAGCCGAAATTCTCATTAATGATGCCACCATAAACTTGCCCAAGAACGCCTGCCATTAATAGTCCGGAACTTATAAAACCTAACGCCGTTAAAGTCCTTTCTTTAGGGAACATTTCACTAGCGTATACAAGTGAGATCGGGGCAAAAGCAGCAGCTACTAAACCTTGGATGGCTCTTAATACTATGAGCGCATAAAAATCATTAACGAAGCCAATGATAATGGTAATCCCAGTTAATGCACATATGCTTGTTACTAAAAATATTTTGCGACCGTACTTATCTGAAAACGGTCCATAAATCAAACATCCAATCGCATAGCATATCGAAAAAGCACTACCCACCCATGCAGCTTGTGTTATTGTAACATCAAAGGCTTTACTAAAGGCATCTCCCAACGGAATTGTTAAATACATACTCATTAAAATGACAAGTCCACACCAAAATAAAATAATGATCATAAGGGAATAATTTTTTGTCAAGAATGTATTTCCCCCTTAACTGATTTTTTCTCTATAAACAAGATAGAGACTGATTTTTCGAATCAGCCTCCAACTTTATTGTATTCCTAACTATTTAATAAAGACGGTATAAACAGTACTAATTGTTCAAAATACGTTAAAATTAACAATACTACGATCGAGGCAACTAAGAACGGCCATAGTGACTTAGTTAGCGATTCAATGCTCACCTTAGTTATCGATGAAGCAATAAATAAACCGGATCCTACTGGTGGCGTTAATAAGCCAATTGTTAAATTAATACAGATGATAACTCCAAAATGAATCGGGTCGACACCGTATAATGGAAGGATCGGCATAAAGATCGGGACTAAGATAATTAAGGCGGCAATGCCGTCAAGGAACATACCTACTATTAATAAAAAGATATTAACTAATAATAAAAACATGAATTTATTATCGGTAAACGATGTCATACTTTCAGCAATTAGCTGCGGAATTTGCTCAAATGCTAAAACCCAGCCAAACAGGCTTGCCATCCCGATAAGCATTGTAACCGTTGCTGTTGAAGTAACTGTATTTACAATAATCGAAGGAATATCTTTAATTTTAAGCTCCTTATACATAAAAAACCCAACGATAACGGCAATGACATTGGCAATCGCTGCTGATTCAGTTGGTGTAAATGCCCCTGTTACAATACCTAAAATCATAATCGCTGGTACTAATAATGCTGGTAATACATAAATTAATGACTTTCCACGCTCTTTCCATGGTGTTTTCTCGTGAGTCTGCCATTTTTCTTTATATCCAATATAGGCTATTAAACACATAATCGCAGCAGCAAAGAGGATACCTGGAATAATACCAGCCATAAACATCGCACCGATTGAAGCACCAGAGCCTACAC
>JAEWMK010000083.1 GCA_023457235.1 Bacillota bacterium | reverse complement strand
GAACAATCCAAGGGAAATGACAAAAAAAGATATTTTTGAAATGAAGGAGAAGTTTGTGCAGGCAGCAAGCCGTTGTGTTGAAGCAGGTTTTGATATGATTGAAGTGCACTTCGCACACGGTTATTTACTTCACAGCTTCCTCTCCCCACACAGTAATAAGAGGACAGACGAATTTGGTGGCAGCCTGGAAAACAGGATGCGTTTTCCGATTGAGGTTTTAAAGGAAATCGCTGAAATTTGTGGTGATAAAGTAGCAGTTACAATTCGAATTAGTGCTGATGAATATTTGGAAGACGGTCTTAAGTTTGAAGAAGTCATCACAATTTGCCAAAAGGCAGTAGAGGTAGGAGCTCAAGCTATCAGTCTATCAGCGGGAAGCTATGATTCTGTTGAATATACTATTCAACCAATGTTTATTGACCAAGGATTTTTAGTTCCTTTTAGTAAGAAATTAAAAGACGTTGTTGATGTTCCTGTCATCGTAGCCGGTAGATTAAACAGCGCTAGTTTAATCGAATCAATAATGGAAAATAGTGAAGCTGACATGATCGCGATTGGTCGTGGATTAATTTCTGATGAAGAGCTTGTTCAAAAAATGAAAAATAAACAGTACGATGATATCCGTTATTGTGTAGCCTGTAATCAAGGATGTATTGATAATGTATTCCAAGGAAAAGGGATTACCTGCTTAGTTAATGCCAGAGCAGGGTTCGAGGCAGAGCGTAATATTGAAAAAACAGATAAAAAGAAAAAAGTACTTATTATTGGCGCTGGTCCAGCTGGGTTGGAAGCAGCAAGGGTGGCAAGTTTACGTGGTCATGAAGTTATCGTTGTTGACAGGAAAACAGATGCCGGCGGTAAATTTGATATTTTGGCAGCCCCACCAGAAAAAGATTCATTCCTTTTATATAAGGAATACCTAATAAACCAAACCAATCGGTTAGGTGTAAAGTTTGTAGAAGATGAAGTAACATCGGCTCAAGATGTTGAAAAATATAATGCAGATCAAATTATTGTCGCGACAGGTGCTCGCCAAACTCTTCCACCTATTAAAGGTACAGACTTAGACAATGTTGTATTGGCGGAGAATGTTTTAGATGGTGAGGAGCTTGGCGGTGAATCCATAGCTATTATTGGTGGAGGCCTCGTGGGAACCGAAACAGCTAAATATTTATCTGAAAAAGGCAAGAAAGTTACCATCATTGAGATGGCTGATGCTATTGGCAATGGCGTAGGTCCTACTTTTGCAGGGCACCTTTTTGAGTTTCTTGCAAATAGAAACGTTCAACAAATTACAGGTGCAAAGGTAGTTGAAATTAAGGAAGATAAAATAGTACTTGAAGACCAGGAAATCCCAGTCAATCATGTCATCATTGCGGCAGGATACACACCAAACAACCAGTTTATAGATGAATTAAAAGCAAAATACAATAATGTTCAAACAATCGGAGATGTAAATCAACCAAGACGAATAATTGACGCAACAGCAGAAGGATTTTTAGTTGGGGCAACAATATAAAAAGAAAAGGAAGAGAAACAAGGCCAGAGACGACTAAATCATAATGATTTTAGTCGTCTTTGTTGATTACTATAACTATTTTTCCTAATCTTCCAAATTACGTTTCCAACAGCGAGCATCCAAAGTGCGGCAAGCACAATGTATGTGTAAAGGCTACCTAAATAGGATACGTCTAATGCCGCTAATAATGTTCTGATATTTGTAATAATAATGATTCCACCTACAAGAGTTCCTAAAAGATTAGTTGGAATAATCTTGACCAACCAAGCAGCAATTGGGGCTGCAATAACCCCGCCGATGATCAAGGCGATAACCCATTGAATATGGATCTGTGACCATCCTAAAGTTATTAAAAATCCTAATGTGGAGGATACAGCAATTGCAAATTCACTTGTATCAACGGAACCGATTACTTTTCTTGGTTCCATCTTGTTACTCGTTAATAAAACCGGCGTAGCAATTGGCCCCCATCCACCTCCACCAGTAGCATCAAAAAAACCCGCTATAAACCCTAAAGGTAAAAAATGTTTTTTGGACATCGTTTTCTTCGATAACTGCTGTGCTGGATTAAACTTAAAGAGGAAGCGGTATATTACAAAAACACCTAACAGCAATAAAAAGATGGATACATATGGTTTAATGATATCTCCGGGTATACTGCCCAAGAAACAGGCCCCTAGAAAAGCCCCGATGGAACCAGGTATTATTAATTTATAGACGACCTGTTTATCGACATTACCAAAGCGGATATGTGAGACACCTGATGCAGCAGTTGTTACTACCTCTGCCATATGAACAGACGCCGATACTACAGCAGGGGCAATTCCAAACATAAGCAGTAACGATGAGGATGTTACCCCATAGGCCATTCCTAAAGAACCATCAACTAATTGTGCTACTAAACCAATTAATGCAAGTAAAACTAACCTTCTCAAAATTTATCTCTCCTTTTTTGAAAATAACCGAATAGACTAGAAATAAGATGGGGTAAAAACCCCTTAATTGTTGACTAAACTAATCAAGTTTCTAAACCTACAGTATGATGAATCCAATGGGTGGGTTCTTTCATTAACAAAAAAGGGCTCCTATCACAAACCAATTAAAGGAGAGTGTGACATGAAAATTTCAAGTCGGGGAGAATACGCATTACGGGCCTTAATATATTTGGGCACAAAGAATAATGAGGTTATTACAATCGAGGAAATTTCTGATAAAACATTAGTACCAGTAAATTATTTAGAACAAATTCTTTTACAATTAAAAAGAAATGGGTACGTACAAAGCAAACGAGGTGTGAATGGAGGTTATAAATTAAGTAGAAGTCCTGACGAAATAAACATTGGAGAGGTTATTCGAAATTTAGAGGGACCACTTGCTCCGATGGGGTGTGTAAGTGTTACTTCCTACGAAAGCTGTCCGATTGAGGTGGGGTGTTTGCTAAAACCACTATGGGCCCTTGTAAGAGATACAGTGGCCAATTTATTAGATCATACTACTCTAAATGATTTGCTAAATGGTAATCTATAGAAAAAATCCATTCTCATAGAGGTAAGAATGGATTATATGTGTTAAATGATTAACGACCTTCTAATGCTTTGAAGGTACCGATATCGCATCACCAAGAAATAAATAAGCTGAGCAGCTAGAAAACTAGCAAGAACAACCGCCATCTCCCCAGCAATTGATAGCGTGTAAAAGCTTTGCAATGCCATAAAGGCAAAAGAACTATGGACAATCGCTACAATAACCGGGATAAAAAACAGCAAGGCTAATTGGCGAGTAACGATTATATTCAATTCCTGGTCGGTTAAGCCTACTTTCTTAATCGTTAAATAATGACGCAGATCATATTCTAAATCAGCATAAAGTCTAAAGTATAAGAAACTTCCTGCTGCAATAAAGAAGACGGCACCAATTAAAAAGGCAACAAATAACATCATTTTATACATGCTTATTTGAATATCGTAGATCGTTCCACTGACAGTCATGGCAAAAGGGTTTTCTTTTGAAAGAAAGGCTCTCCCGTTTTCCGTAAGATTTGCTCCTATTCCCGCAGTGGCTTTAAGGTCATTCGTATAAAAGCCGGTGAGTAAACCGGTCTTAACGGCCGAAAGCTTTTCAAATAACTCATCACTTACAATAAGTCCATCGTCCTTAATGATTGTAAATGGAGTGGTTACATGTTTTGAGAGATTCGTTGTTTGAAGCTTAAGTTGGTTTTGCTTTAATACATAGGTCGATGATTTAAAGCGTTCAAGTGTTGCTTGCCGCATAGCCCAAACCTCCTCGACAGCAGGTGGTTTTTCAGAAAATTCGTAGCCCGCTGCTTCAGAAATCTTTTTATAGCTAGAAAAAGAAAGTACAGCCAGTTGCGTCGAAGGATAAACATTTGTTGTGGATGCAAACTCGATAAACTTTATCGGTACTTGATTTGTTGTGAACTCAATATTCTTATTAGTCAACTCTTCTTCAATCTGCTGTAAATGCTGCTTGTGAGTCGGTTGATCTTCCATTGCGAGATATGTGACAGCAGCCGGATATTCACTTGCAATTTGCTTGTTCATCACATTCATAGATGCTAGGGCACCAACTGCACAAAAGGCAACAGTGGAAACAATAGTGACCATGAAAAACATTCGAGCATTATCCTTTAAGCGATACGCTAGACTGGAGATTGTTAGTAAATTAGTTTTTTTCCAAAATACCATCCGGTTTTTTTGTAGCATTTTTGTAATGAATACGGACAGTTGAGTGTAAAAGAAATACGTACCAATAACCGTCATCGTAATAACAGGCAACATGAGAAAAATTAAGGTCTGCAATGTGGCTGTTGCTGCTAAAATATAGCTGATTGCAAGTAAGAATGCTGAAAGAATCGATAGAAAAGTGGATACTTTCGGTTCTTTTTTCGGCCTTTCATTCGCTTGAAATAAATCAATTAACTTATTTGTTTTGACAAGGAATGTAGTAAACAGCGATATGCTTAAGAATAAAATCACAAATGCTAAGATCGTAAGAAGTAGTGCTTTACCTGATAGATAAAAAGGTAAAGGTGGTATTCCGATCATCCTTGCCCCTATCATTAAAAATAGTTTGCCGGTCAACATGCCTGCGCTAATGCCGGCAACAATGGCCCCAATTCCAATTAACATATTTTCCAAAAAGACCATGGCATTTAATTGGCTTTTTGTCATCCCGTGTATCATCAGAATTCCAAATTCCCGTTTTCGCGATTTCAAAAAGGTGCTGACAGAATATAGAACAAACAAGAAAGAAAATACATACATAATGACTTCTGCTATTATCATTAACTGTACAGCAAGCGCCTGTGTAACCCCCTCTTTAATATCAGGATGGAAAATAAAAAGGGCATAAACAAAGAAAATCAAGACAGAAAAGGCACTGCTAAAGAAATAGGCAGCATAGGTTCTTTTATTACGGCTGACATTTCTAAAGACGAACTGTGGAAAGGTCAAGACTATCCCCTCCTAATAGAGCCAGCATATCAATAATCTTTTGGAAAAATGCTTGGCGGTTATCGCCTCGGTAAATCTCGTTATAAAGCTGACCGTCTTTTATAAAAATTACACGGTGACAATAGCTGGCAGCAACAGCATCATGGGTTACCATTAAAACAGTTGCTCCATCCTCTTTATTAATAGAAGAGAGGGTTTCCATTACATCTTTGGATGCTTTTGAATCCAAGTTCCCTGTAGGTTCATCCGCCAAAATAAGGGAAGGATGATGAATAATTGCCCGTGCAATGGCCGTGCGCTGCATTTGCCCGCCGGAAATTTCATATGTCCGCTTTTTTAAGATTTGCTCAATCCCCAACTTTTTGGCTATGGTTTGCAATCTTTTTTCCATCTCACCAACACTCTCACCATCCAGTGTTAGTGGGAGGATAATATTTTCCTCAATCGTTAACGTTTCTAACAAATTAAAGTTTTGGAAAACAAAACCAAGTTCATGTCGTCTAAACAAAGCGGTTTCTTTTCGATTTAAAAGATGAGGGTTTTTTCCGTTTATTACAATCTCTCCTGCAGTTGGTTGATCGATTGTTGCGATAAGATTTAGTAAGGTCGTTTTTCCACTACCCGAAGGCCCCATAATGCCAACAAATTCACCGTTTTCAATTGAAAAATTGATATTATTTAAAGCTTTATGGGTAACCTTGCCTTCATAAATTTTTTCGATATGCTTTACAGCTAAAATTGACAAACTCATCACTCCTAAAACCGTTTCTATCTTCATTTTATCCAGTGCAAGGAGGAACAACTATTTCTTAAACTTACAGTTAGCTTACAACTTTGTAAGAATTAGAATTGAAGTTTTACAGTGGTTCCTTCATTAGGAGCAGATTCAATGTCGATTTTAATTCCAAGTTTATCGCATATTTGCTTAGTTAGATAAAGTCCCATACCAGTTGACTCTTGAAAATTCCGCCCATTCTCACCAGTAAATAAGGGTCAAAAATTCGAGGTAAATCGCTTTTCGGAATCCCTACACCCTCATCTCGTATTTCTAAAATTACTTGGTTATTTTGTTTGTAGCCACGAAAATAAATTTTTCGATTCTCATCGATTGTATATTTAATAGCATTTGTAATGATCTGCGTTATTACAAAAGACAGCCATTTTTCATCGGATGCGACAGTAAATTTTTCTTCGAATTGAATAGAAGGAAAGACGCGTTTTCTAATAAATAGACGCTTTTGGTCGGAGGTGACAGAGCGAACAGTAGCCTCCAGATCAAGTGACTCTACAAAAAAGTCATGTTCAAAGGAATCTAAACGAGCTGTGTACATCACCATTTCTAAGCCCTTTTTAAGTCTGTCCAGTTCATCTCCAATCATCGTAAAGCGGGAATCATCTTCGTCTTGAATCATAAGGTGGATGACGGAAAGAGGCGTCTTCATTTGGTGGACCCACTGATTGATAAATTGGATATGGCCTTTGAGCTTATACTTGTAGTGGTGAATATCGGTTTTATACAATCGAAACTGACTCGTCAGAAGCTGATACAGGCTTTCAGCGAGTGGTGTTTTTTCCACCTTTTCAGGGAATTCGTCTAGTGATGCTAATGGTG
>JAEWMK010000082.1 GCA_023457235.1 Bacillota bacterium | reverse complement strand
ATACTATTGATAAAGCAAAACAATTAGTTGAGAAATTTAATCAAATCCTTGAAAGCTATGAACTTCTTTCTAGGCAAGTAGAAAAACCAAAAGAACTATATTGGGAATGGTGGGCTAAACCTATTTTTACTCCTGGAGCTGACAATTGGTTAACAGAAATAAGCAGGCTCGCCGGAGGGAAAAATATTTTTGAAGATAGGCCCGAAGCAAGTATTTCTACAGATTGGGATGAGGTTAAAAAAAGAAATCCAGATGTGTTGTGTATTGTTTGGGTTGGTGTCCAGAAGGAGAAGATTAATCCGAAAGTTATTTTAACGCGACCAGGCGTTGAGCAGGTTGAAGCAATTAAAAATAATCAATTGTTTATTCTAGATGAACCATTGTTTTGTAGACCTTCACCTAGATTATTACTTGGATTAAATAAAATTGCGAGTATTCTGCATCCTCAAATTTATCCTTCATTTATCGATGGAAAGGATCCGCTAATAGAGAAGGAATGAGGGCTTCGGGACAAGGAACCCGACCCTGTGGCTCATCATTCTATGGGCCAGAGAACCCGACCCTCTGGCCCATTTGGGGCTCATTTTTTATTTTTGACTAAACAATAATGCCGTATTATAGTGGATTAGGACAAAATTTATGGTCAGCATCATAGAACAAGGAGAATATTAAATGAGTGGTAATTCAGAAACGAATAAAAAATTGGTTGTTACTTCTTTGTTAATTGCTACGTTTTTAACGGCAATTGAAGGAACAATTGTAAGTACGGCCATGCCTAAAATTGTCGAAGATTTAGGTGGAAGTCATTTGTATACATGGGTAATTTCTATATATCTTTTGGCAACTGTTATTAGCACACCAATTTTCGGTAAATTAGCCGATTTGTATGGGCGAAAAAAGATGTTTACGATTGGAGTCATCATTTTTTTAATTGGCTCGATGCTTTCGGGTTTTTCGCAAACGATGCAGCAGTTAGTTGTATTTCGATTAATTCAAGGAATTGGTGCGGGGGCATTAACAACGATTCCGTTCACAATTATTGGCGATGTTTTTTCGTTTGAAGTTCGTGCGAAAATACAAGGATTGATCAGCAGCGTATGGGGTATTGCCGGGATCATTGGACCACTAGCTGGTGGTTTTATTGTTGACCAAATCACCTGGCATTGGATTTTCTTTTTAAATCTTCCGTTTGGCATCATTTCATTTATTCTTTTATCAGTTTCCCTACACGAACAAGTGGAAAAGAAAAAACAAATTATCGACTATGCCGGTATTTTTACTTTTACTGTAAGTATGTCGAGCTTTTTGTATGGTTTAACATTATTGAAACAAGAAAACCTTGTCACGGGCGGTATTTTAACTTTATTTGTGATTGCTGTTTTTAGTCTTATCTTATTTGTTTGGATTGAAGCAAAAGGAAAAGAACCAATGCTGCCGCTTTCTTTATTTAAGATTCGTTCTATTACGGTGGCGAACGTAGTTGGATTTTTGTTAGGTTTTATTCTTGTGGCCGTCACATTTTATATCCCGTTATGGGTGCAGGGAGTTACCAATTTAAATGCAACTTTATCAGGTATTACGTTGATGCCAATGTCACTAACATGGCCGGTTGGAGCATTTTTAACAGGTAAGTGGCTTGGCAAAACTTCAATTGGACGTCTAGCCGTTATCGGAATTGCAATAAATGCTGCCGGCTGTTTTGGATTAGTTTTCTTTCATGCAAATACAACTTTGACAGTTATGATGGTTGTTACTGCGATTCTTGGCTTTGGCTTTGGATTGGCATTGACAGTGTTTACGGTTATCGTCCAATCTGCGGTTGATTGGAATTTGCGGGGTGCAGCTATTGGATCTAATAATCTTATGAGAAACTTAGGTCAAGCAATTGGAATTGCTGTTTCTGGCTTGTGGTTAAGTGATGAATTAAAAGGACATGCATTGGAAACAAGTTTGCATACAGTCTTTATTTTATTATTCATTTTGGCGTTGGTAGCGATTGTTATTGGTGGGGTGCTTGTGGGCAAAAGGGGGAAAGAACTATCCGCAGAGTAATTAATAAGGGAGCATGGGGATAAACCTATGCTCCTTAAATGTTATTTTGCCTGCACTTGTCGAACTAAAAACAATCCAAGTCCAACTAAAATAATAAAGATTCCAATCCCTTGTTGAAGCGTAATAACTTCCCCCAATATGAAATAAGCAAGAATACAAGTTCCAATTGTTTCACCAAGAATGCTCATCGAAATAACGGAACTGCTGATCCATTTTAGCAACCAATTAAAAATAGTTTGGCCCAATATAGTAGCAACAAACGCAAGACCGAAGAAGGCCCACCATGTATCGGTAGAATAATTAAAGAATGATTGATGTTGTGTAAATGCATAGATGGCAAGAAATACGGCACTGCCTCCATAGCCAATCACGGAATAAGGAACAAGGGATAAATCTTTACGAACGGATTGTCCAATTAGAAAATATCCAGATATGACTCCTGCAGCAATAAATGCTAAGATATCGCCGAATAGGGCTTGACCACTTATTTGAAAATCTCCCCACCCAATTATGAAGCTTCCGAAAACGGCTAACAAACATCCCGATAATGCAACTTTGGAATAGCGTTCCTTATATAAAAAATACCCGCCAACGATAGTGAACAATGGTTGTAAAGTAACAATAACTGTCGAACTTGCGACAGAGGTAAAGCGTAATGATTCAAACCATAATACATAATGAATTGCTAAAAATAAACCAGACAAGATGCCTAATCGCCATTGTTTTTTGGACAAGCCCAACAGCTCTTGGCGAAGCTCTCTTTTGACTAGCAAAAAGGGCAGAAGAATCAAAGTTGCAAAAAATAAACGATAAAAGGCGATAATGGCCGATGGCGCATCAGCAAGCTTAACGAAGATGGCCGAAGTTGATAGAGCAAATACTCCAAAAAATAGTGCTATGTAAGAGAAAATAGATCCTTTCATGTATGTACACTCCATAAGAAAAACCCACTTACAAACATCTGTATTGTAAATGGGTTTTTTATAATTTTATAATAACGGAAATGGTTTACGCAGTCTTTTTACTAACAATTCCTTTTCCTTCTTTACGCTTCTTAGCGTATTCTGCAGTTGCTGTAAAAAGTACGTCAGAAGATGAATTAAGTGCAGTTTCACATGAGTCTTGTAAAACACCGATGATGAAACCAACACCAACGACCTGCATTGCAATATCGTTTGGAATTCCGAATAAACTACATGCTAAAGGAATTAATAACAATGAACCTCCAGCAACACCTGAAGCACCTGCAGCAGAGATGGCTGATAAAACTGACAGGATTACCGCAGTAGCAAGATCCACTTTAATGCCAAGAGTATGAACAGCAGCAAGTGTTAAGACTGCAATCGTAACAGCTGCACCAGCCATATTGATTGTAGCACCTAATGGAATAGAAACTGAATACGTATCTTTATCTAGTTTAAGTTTTTCACATAAACTCATGTTAACCGGAATGTTAGCAGCTGAGCTACGTGTAAAGAATGCTGTAATTCCACTTTCCCTTAAACATTGGAACACAAGTGGATATGGGTTGGAACGAGTATTCACATAAACTATAATTGGATTAACAACTAATGCAATAAAGAACATGCATCCGAGTAAAACTAATAATAGTTTTCCGTAATCAAGTAAAGCAGAAAGTCCGCTTGTAACAATAGCGTCGAAAACAAGACCCATGATTCCAAGTGGTGCCAAACTAATAACCCATTTAACCAATTGAGAAATGGCATCGGAAAAGTTGGAAAGCATGTCCTTTGTAGAATCAGAAGCATGTCTCAAAGCAATACCTAAAACAACAGCCCAAGTTAAAATGCCGATATAGTTAGCGTTCATTAAAGCATTTACAGGGTTGTCAACTACATTAAACAGTAATGTTTTAAGTACCTCTGCGATACCGCTAGGAGGGGTTACGCCTTCTGCGCCGGTAGTAAGAGTTAAACTAACAGGGAAAAGAAAGCTTGCAACAACTGCTGTTAAGCCAGCTAGGAATGTACCAATTGCATAAAGGCCAAGGATGGATTTCATATTCGTTTGCTGACCACTTCTATGTTTCGAAATAGCCGACATAACTAGGAATAATACTAGTACTGGTGCAACCGCCTTTAATGCACCTACAAATAAGGATCCAAAAATTGTGATCCATTTTACTGCATCTGGAATCGTAACAGCTAGGATAATACCAATAATAATACCAATAAGAATTCGTTTTACTAGGCTGATTTGGTTCCACTTGCGAATTAAATCCTTCATCGACTTCCCTCCAAAAATAATTATTAGAAAATACAGCCATTTCACCGTGTGAAGACAAATGTTCACAAGAAATTTACACTTATTTTAACATGAATATTAGAAATTGTGAAACAAATTATTATATTGAAATATTTGTAAGTACTATATTGATATATATAAAATCAAAATATAATTTCTTTGTTAAGTTACTTAAAAAGTCCAGATTATATACAGGTTATTGCTGTTATTTGTCGAAATAATGTATGGGAGGGAGCAAAGAATATGATTAACGTTAAAGCTGTAAAAATTGATGGTGAAGATATTCATATATTTAATAGCGCTATTTATATTCTGGAGTCTAGTTCAGGTTACACCTTAGACTTGGATATCATTGTTAGTGAAGTTGTCGTTAAAAAATATCGAAATGAAGAAAACTTAATTGTTGAAATAGAATTACAGGATGGCAGAATGATAACCGCCTATATGAATTTAAAAAGTCTATCAGGTGGATTGCCGCAGCTAAATCTTTTTTGTGAGATAAGTGATGTTAATGAATACTATGATCTTCAAGTAGTAAATGAGAATGACCTTTCATTTCCGAATATAGAAGAAGGAATCACGTTAGAGGAAATAAGAAAATATGAAATGCCGAATGAAAAGGTTACTTTAAAGTTAACTTTACCAATAGATCAAGTTGAATGGCTGAAAAAGCAAAAAAGTAAGGATGTAGCCGAAGTAATAAAAGAAGCTATTTACGATTATTGGGAAAAAAATAATAAAAATTGACAATTGGCAAATATTGCCGAACGTGATATATTGTTATTGAACAGTGGTTAATAAAATTTTGATGAGGGATAAAAATGTCACCAAGAAAAGCAGTAGAACAAGAACTTACACGTGAAATCATAATGGATACAGCTCGGGAATTGTTTATGAAGAATGGCTATGAACATGTGTCAATGAGGCAAATTTCAAAGGCCTTGGGCTATAGTCACGGAGCAATTTATTATCATTTTAAGAATAAGGCAGATTTGTTTTATGAGCTCGTGAAGGCTGATTTTTTCTTACTTGATCAGACGCTTGAAGACATCATGAAAAAGCCTTTAGATCCGGAAAATAAGCTCAAGGAGGTTTTCTTAGGATTTATCGAGTTTGGTCTAACACATCAAAGTCATTATGAAATTATGTTTCTTATAAAAGACGAAGAAGTGAGAAGTTGTCAGCAGCAGGAGCCAAATCTAAGTTATGAGAAATTTGCAAAAGCCATATACTCTTTGTGTGGAAACCAAGTAACTTTAACTGAGATTTGGTCTGTGTTTCTTTCCTTACACGGGCTTGTTTCCCATTATTGCAGAAGCGGTCAAACATACGAAGATGTGCGCCTCTTAGCAGAAACACATGTGAATTTTATTTTAAGAGCTATGTTAAGGAAATAATTTTTTTTGAGTATTATTGACCAATGGTTAATTAAAGGGAGGAAAGTATATGAAAAAGGTATTAGTACTTGGAGCTTCAGGTGGAATGGGGTATTCAATTGTAAAGGAATTGGCGCAAAGAGGAATTGAAGTAGTTGCTTTTGCCCGTGGAAAGGAAAAACTTCAAAAGCTTTTTCAGGATAATGCGGGGGTCACGATCAAATCCGGTGATGTTTTCGATTTGGAGAGTTTGAAGGAGGCTTCGGCCGGAGTAGATACGATTTTTCAAGCGATGAATATACCGTATTCTGAGTGGGAGCAAAAATTGCATATTGTTATGAAAAATATTTTGGAAACAGCGAAACACGCGAATGCAAAGCTTGTTTTGGTAGATAACATCTATGCTTATGGAAGCAACCCGGGTCACTTAGTTACGGAGGATACTCCGAAAAAGCCCCATACGAAAAAAGGAAACATTCGCTTGCAGCTTGAGATAATGGTAAAACAATCGGACCTTCCTTTCTTAATTGCTCATTTTCCTGATTTTTATGGCCCGAATGCCACAAATACAATACTAAATTACACTTTTGAAGGCGTAATAAAAAACAAAAAAGCATTATTCGTGGGAGATAAGAAAATTGCAAGAGAGTACATTTTTACTCCGGATGGAGCAAAAGCCTTAGTAGAACTGGCACTCCATGATTCAGCTTACGGGCAGAATTGGAATATACCAGGCAGTGGCGTGATATCAGGGGATGAAATTGTAGACATCTTGTGTGAACATACCGGCTATAGCAAAAAGGTAGGCACGGTAACAAAAGGGATGGTAAAGTTTCTAGGATTATTTAATAAAAACATGAAAGAAGTTGTGGAAATGTTGTATTTAACAGAGGACCCGGTTGTTTTGGATGGAGGGAAGCTTGAACAGACGATCAAATGTATACCTAAAACACCTTATCAAGACGGGATAAAACAAACAATAGATTATATGCTTCGTAGTTTAACCTAATATGAAAATTTTTATATAACTTGTCATCACCTGTCTTTTTACAAATGCATAGAATGTAAAAAGGTGGTGATGATGTATGGAATTTACTGCTGCGAGCATGTCTAATTATATGATGTTGGCTGTATTTGGACTAATGATTATTGATTTTCTCTTAGCATTTTTTAAATCTTTTTGGACGGGAACATTCAGTCCATCAATTGTTCTGAATTATTTAAAAGATATCGTATACTACGTTCTTCCATTAAATATTCTTTGGTCAATGATGTCGATCGATCCTACAGGCTGGGTCCTCTTAATTTTCTACTTTATAGGCGGTCTTGCTGTAATGATTAAGTATGCGATGGATATTAAAGGAAAAATATAAATAAATTCTTAAAAATTAAAACCTTCCTTGCGAAGGTTTTTTTGCAGTTTAATTTTAATATTTTAGGGTAAAAGCATAATTAGGGATATATTATGAATACTAATTTTGTGTGAAATAAGAATAAAAGGAAGTTTAATGACTATGAGCCATGAAAAAATTGAAGCTGGTTGGAATTTTGATAATAGTTATGCGCGATTACCGAAGATGTTTTATAGCAGTCAAAGCCCTGATCCTGTTACCGCACCGGAGTTGGTCATATTCAATTCTTCGTTGGCAGCTTCACTTGGGTTGAACGAAGTGGAGCTGAATAATAATGATGGAGCTGCTGTGTTTGCCGGAAATAAGATTCCTGCTGGTGCTTCTCCAATTGCTCAAGCGTATGCCGGGCATCAATTCGGTCATTTTACGATGTTAGGAGATGGCCGTGCTGTCTTACTTGGTGAGCATATTAGTCTCAAGGGTGAACGATTGGATATTCAGCTGAAAGGCTCAGGTAGAACACCTTATTCAAGAGGTGGAGATGGCCGTGCTGTATTAGGTCCAATGCTCCGTGAATATATTATCAGTGAGGCGATGTATGCACTTGGAATACCGACTACCCGCAGTTTGGCAGTTGTGAAAACTGGTGAGTTGGTATTCCGGGAAACAGCACTTCCTGGTGCCATTGTCACTCGTATAGCTTCTAGTCATATACGGGTAGGTACTTTTGAGTTTGCAGCCAATTTCGGAACTGATGAGGATGTTAGAGCATTGGCGGATTATACATTGCAGCGACATTTTGATGGTGCTGATTTTGACACTGTTACTGATTCTAATACCAGTTTCGGGGCAAATTCAGATGCGGACCGCTATCTTTTTTTATTACAAGAGGTTATTAAACGGCAGGCAGAGTTGATAGCTAAATGGCAGTTGGTTGGCTTTATTCATGGAGTAATGAATACTGACAATATGGCAATCAGTGGTGAAACGATCGATTATGGTCCTTGTGCTTTCATGGATACATATGACCCTGCAATAGTTTTTAGTTCTATTGATAGGCAAGGACGTTATGCCTACGGGAATCAGCCGCCAATCGGGGGCTGGAACCTTGCCAGATTTGCCGAAACCCTGTTGCCATTATTGCATGATGATGAGGAGCAGGCTGTTCAATTGGCCCAGGATGCAATATCAGAATATCCAGAGCTTTTTCATAAGCATTGGTTATCAGGTATGAAAGCAAAGCTTGGCCTATATAATGAAGAAGATCAGGATGAATCTCTGATTGAAGATTTACTGAGCTTGATGAAAAATAATCGTGCGGACTTTACGAATACGTTCCGTGCATTGACCATGGATCGAATTGAGGACACAGGGTTATCTGGGGTTATTGGATTTGATAAGTGGTATAAAGAATGGGAGGCAAGACGTGGCAGGCAACAGCAGTCTGGATCAGATTCGCAAAAGTTAATGCAACACAGCAACCCTGCCGTAATTCCACGTAACCATAGGGTTGAAGAGGCATTGGAAGCAGCGGTAAACGACGGTGACTACACTGTGATGCATCGTCTTCTAGATGTTCTGGCAGACCCATATGCCTATTCACCTGATCAGGACGAGTATTGTGAATTACCGGCACCAACAACGGTGCCATATCGAACTTTTTGTGGTACTTGATTAGTGTTTTATTGCTTTCGATGCTTGGTTCGGGAATCATACAATGACTATGATTCCCGTTTTCGTGTTTCCGAGCTTGAAGTGGGAATCAAAGAGAGTCAATGATTCCCGTTTTTGTGTTTCGGAGCTTGAAGTGGGAATCAAAAAGTGCCAATGATTCCTGTTTCACTGTTTCGAAGCTTAAAGTGGGAATCAAAG
>JAEWMK010000081.1 GCA_023457235.1 Bacillota bacterium | reverse complement strand
TCACGATTTTTTTGTAAAAGGTCAACTAACTGCTTGTCCTTTGAAACTGAATGTGCACCGGTTTGTTCTGCTTTTGTTGAAGAAGGAGTGGCGGGTACTGTAGTTTCGACTGTTTGTTTTCGCGAATTCTCAATGTTCTGCTGGGTTTGACGGCGCACCGCATCCTTTTGCTCATTATTTGCCAAATCGAACTCCGGATCGATTTCTTTTGCTAAGTCTGTTAGTACTTCATTTAACGGACGACCATGTAGAGCTTCATGAATTGGACGTAAATGGGACTGAGTTACCTCTAGCTTTTTATTAGCCAAGGCTTTCACAGTATCTAATTTAGCAGCAACGTTACCTTGTGCTTTTTCAAAAAAGTCCCGTAATTCTTGAACTGCTTCTTTTGTAACTGGAACACCTTTATTTAGTAAAACTTGGACGCTTTGCTTTAGTTCAGGAATGTCCTTTTCTACAATGCCGACACTTTGAAGCAATTTTGCATCATTAAACTGTTGGGATTGCGCATGGGGTAAGCTAGTTTTAGGAACAACTGTAGAAACTGTCTTCACAGTGACAGCCTGTTCTTTTTGACCCGTAACTTGTATTGTGACCCGGTCTTCTGCCGGCAGTTTGCCTTCAAATGTCGCTTTTACTTCTTTTCCACGAATTTGGATTACTGCTTCTGTATCCGAAACTCGTTCTTTAATTTGCGCGTTATATATTTCCCCTTGCTTTAGTTCAAGTGGGCGGTCTGTTGTTTGTAATTGATTAGCAGAATACTGGTTATTAATCTGCATGTGTCTCCACTCCCGTACAATTTGCTTGTAGTCTTTATATCGGTTGAAAGTTCGGGATGTTAATGGAGAGTTGTTTCCAGTTGAGGAGTTTGTTTTGATAATTGGAATCAAGGTAATGGTAGTTTAAGTTGATTTTTTTTAGAAAGTATTTTCAGTTCTTGTAATCACTTTGGAGGTTGATTATTGAAGAAGATTGTTCTTTTCAGGATCTTATGGGAGATAGTGAAAGGAATTTTATTTTAATTAACAATCTTTTTAGTCTTAGATTTTTTTATATACGTCCCTCTTGATCCTAGATACAATACAGTAATAATAAGTTGATCATTTTCAATTCGGTAGATGAGACGTAAAGTTCCAATCCTAATACGGTAGTCATCGTAAGAAGTTCCACTTAATGGCTTCACATTAGGAACAACAAATGGGTTTTGTGATAACAGGTTGACAACATTGGATACTTGAATTTGCCTTTTCTTTGGCAATTTTCGTAGAGCTTTTAAGGCTTCTTTAGTAAATTTAATTTTATAGACCGAGTTCACGTTGTATATCCTCCCAGTCAATTAAATCGCCATTTAAAATGTCCTTCTCTGCTTTTTCAATTGCTTTTTTCTCTAGGGGTGTTAGTGGTGAATTATCAGCCTGAATTTCAGATTCCTCCTTTTGAAGCATCATAATGAAATCAAAAATCCGCTTTAAATTTTCTTGGCTAACTTCTTCAATCATTTTATGAACCTTTTCGCGGTCGACCGCCATTGCTATTCACTCCTTTTGAAATATTTAATTCGTATTATATCATAATTAGTTCCATAGGAGATTTTACATTGAATTAAATCGTATTCCTTTTTAAACAGTTTCTTTGCCTTGTTGTGAACAGTTGAGGGTTATTGAGTAGGCATAGCTAGAATACCGAAACTGACTTTCCAACATTGCGGACAGGGAGAGTGGGCTCCGCCCTTAACGTGGCCGCATTTTTTAAAGAGAGTAAAATAAATGGTTCCAATATGCGTTCTGTGATTCCCGTTTTCCTGATCTTCCTCGCATTTTGGGAATCATACTCCTTCTTTGATTTCTATTTGCCCAATCTTAGACATTTCACTGGAAATCTAGTAGGCATTAGCACCAAAATATGCTCCTTATAAAAGCAACTCCCTTATCTCTCCATTCATCTTACCTTCATTTTTCCCTTGTGGATGTTTTGCAATAATAACGCGGCATTTATAATCTCCTAGTTTCAACTCCCCAAACCCATCCACTAATTCCAAACTATCCATACCTTTAATCTCAAATCCTTCTATTCATTTTATAAATGGATTAGCCCAGTCCATTCCTGTTAAAAACAGTATGTTCTTTGGTCTCCATCTATTTATCTCTTCTTTTAATATTTGAATACAATATTCTCTCTGGGCTTTTTTCAGAATAGGTGAAGGATTTTTATTTGCAGCCGGGGCAACCTTATATAAATTGCTCCAGATGATTTTACTCGTCCAATCTTCTTTTAAATCTAAATCACGCATCGTTTTAAAGATCATTCTCCAAAACGCTGACTTCTTTGTGCAATAACTACCTTTCTCTTGTGGTGTCCATCTATTTTTTACCCACTCTAATGGGCATTCATTGATTGGATTATGGCTGGACTCCAGGTTATGTAAATACTTCTTGCGTTCATCAATGTTATGTTCGTTAGGAATCCAGTAAGTATTTTTTCTCCAGCCGTTGACTGCTCTTCCAATGACCATTAAGTCACCTGCGTAGAATTTTCCCTTCATAGGATAATGTGTTACTAATGTATCTTTTGACTTATAATTTTTATCTATTGCACCCAGCATTTCATCATATAATTCTAATAAACTACCCAACAAAATTTCCCCTTTTACTATATTAAAAGCTTCTTTGTAATTTAATCCTTTAGGTACATATTACCACTCATGATAAAATGTTTGTATGAATGGAGGGACTGTTATGAATGAGAAAAAATGTATGAATTGTAATGCTCCGATGCATATTGATTATTGGGATACTGTTGAGGAGCTAGAAGATGGAAGTTTCTTTGTCGATGCGTTTGAAGCATGGGTTTGTAAAAATAGATGCGGTTATTTTGAACGGGTTGAACCTTTATCCGCCAAACACAAAAACGGCCCGCCCGTTTCTTTTTAAAATGAAACAGACGAACCGTCCCTGTGAATCATTCCCTATGAATCATTCAAAATAAATTTTAACTTCTTGTGTTTCTGAATTGTATTCGCTCTTTGCTCCTAGTTCTTTTGCAATAAAGGCAACTGGTACAAAGGTTCTTCCGTTTACGGATTCAGCAGCTGTGTTCATGATGACTTTGTTTCCATTCACGTAAGCGTCCTTGCTGCCAAGTGTTAATTTGATTTCTGTATTATTGACGTTTAGAGTAACCTGATTTGTTTTAGCATCCCATTTTGTTTCTGAATCAAGCCATTCTCCAATTACCGCTACCGGTACCATTGTTGAACCATCTTTAATGTACGGTGCAGCATCTAATTCTTTAAAGTCACTTCCAAGAATTGCATACGGCTCACCAATTGTAAATGACGCATTAAATTCTTGCAATAACAGCTTTTTAAGCGGAGTGTCATCCGGTAGTGTTCTAACCTTGTTGATATTATTCTCATATTCTGTCACATTTACAGCATCTTTAACTTCTGGTAATTTTACATTCCCATTGACATTCCAAACGAGTGAAGTTGCCTTGATAACTGCACTTCCATTTTCACCTGTTGCTGGATCTTTGATCCCGATGTTAATTACTGTATCTTCTGATGCAATATATTTTTCCTTTGAAATGCCATACTTAGTTGAAATTTTGAAGTCGATGTCTTTACCCATCATTGCTTCAAGGCTCTCTTCATTCATTCCACTAAGCATTGCTTTAAATTGATTTAATTGCGTTTTTGCTTCGGTAACAGCCGTAGTTAACTCTGCATCTGTTGGCTGAACTTCAGCAGGCATAAAGCCAGAAAAATCTTTTATGAATACATCCAGTCTTTCATAGTTTGCTAGATTACCAACGGTATATTCTGTAAAATCTAATACTTCATTGATACCAAGCTCAAATTTCACTTTTAAAACGTCTTCTTTTCCTGCAGGAGTTTCGATTGTTTTAAAACCTAAGTCTTGAAGTTCAGGAATTTCATAGTTGAATTGCGCTATGTAATTTTTGAATTCGCCTTTCATAAACTCCATTACTTGTTGCTGCAATTCGTATTGCGATTGCATATCAAAATCTGTATCATTCATTTCGTCCATATCTACTTTGAAAAAGAATGGGTCAGCTGATGTTTTAAAATACATTACATTTTCTTTTACCAACATTTCAGCAGCTGCCTTTTCTTTAGCATTCCAAACGCCTAAGTCACGAAGCGGTTGATCATTGACAGCTGAGATTTTCACATAAGCATTTTGCTCATCCTGTGCCTTTTGTTCAATTACAAAACCAGCCTCAAACAATTCTGCAATTTTTTTCTGTTCATCATTTAAATTCATGCCATCCACATTCACATCAGCTGCAAAAGTCATTTTTGCTTCAGATGATGTTTGGTTCACAGCGTTCAGCCATGTATCCCTTATCGATGGATTAGTTGTAGTACAGCCAACTAACACCAACATTAAGGCTACTAGTAAAAATAAGAATTTTTTCAATTCCTCCACACCTCTCCCTTTTAAATGTTTATTTATTTATTTTTCTTACAATCTCTATAATATCGGTAATTGGTGTGTTTTTCCATGAATTTGTCGGATAAAAACAAAAAAAGGGTAAATCATACTAGTCCAAATTTATAGGTAAATAGTACTTTCTGTGCTTGAAGGTGCCGAATTAAAAACCCTTTGCCAGCAGAAATCCGATGACAAAGGGCTCGTACTTTAGTAAATTATCTCACCTGCACCCAGCCATTTTTAATAGCCACGACTACGGCTTGGGTTCGGTCGTTTACGTTCATTTTTTGTAAAATGTTGCTGACATGGTTTTTAACTGTTTTTTCGCTTATAAATAAAGTTTCACCGATGCTGCGATTGCTTTTTCCGTCGGCTAGCATTTGAAGAACTTCGCATTCGCGGCGTGTCAAGATGTGTAATGGTTTACGGTACTCGACATCCTTTAATGTTCCGACAGAGCGGCCCACATCTCCTGTTGCTAAGCGACGATATTCTTTTACGAGATTATGAGTTACCTTTGGATGCAGGTAGGAACCGCCGTCTGCAACAATTTTGACTGCTTCAACGAGGGCATCTGCGTCCATTTCCTTTAGCAAGTAACCGCTAGCTCCTGTTTTTAGTGCATGTGTGACATAGCTTTCGTCGTCATGGATTGATAAAATTAAGACCTTGACGTCTGGAAACCTTTCAACTAAATTTGCTGTTGCCTCCACACCATTCGTATGGGGCATATTGATATCCATTACAACAACATCTGGATGGTATTGCTCAACAAGGGCTACCGCATCGACGCCGTCATCGCCTTCCGCGACTACCTCAAAATCTTTCTCAAAATCCAAAATTCGTTTTACACCTTCACGAAACAATTGATGATCATCAATGACTAATATTGACGTAGTTCCATCCACTTGTCATTCCTCCTTAAAGATTTAAATGCAGCAAGTTATAGTAGATTCATAGTTTTAAATTTCAAATATGTTGCACTAAGTCGTGCTGTGGTTGTGACTGTGGATCAATCATCCCCAACAATCAAAGGCACATCGATCGTAATCATCGTTCCCTTACCGAGGCCTGTGTTAAAGGTAATTTCTCCTTTTAAAAGCTCAATTCTTTCCTTCATCCCCATGATTCCAAATGAACCATCTTTTTTGTTAGTGGGGTCAAAGCCTTTTCCATTATCCTTGATTATTAGTTTACCAGATTTTTTTCTTAGCTCTATTTTTACTTGGATTTCATTGGCATCAGCATGTTTTAATGCATTTTGGACCGCTTCCTGCACGAGTCGGAATAATGCAACCTCGAAGCGTGGTGAAAGGCGCATTTCTTCGCCTAGGTTCACGAATTTAATTGGAATCTTGTTATATTCTTCAGTTGTGGACAGATACCTTTTCAACGTTGGGATCAATCCCAAATCATCGAGTGCCATTGGTCTTAGATCGTAAATGATTTTACGAACCTCGTACAGCGCAGATCGGACCATGATCCTTAAATCCTTAATTTCCTTAAGTGCCTCATCCATTCCCCTTTCACGGGAGACCCGCTCGATTAATTCCGAACGCATCATTACGTTAGCAAGCATTTGCGCTGGTCCGTCATGAATTTCTCGTGATAGCCGCTTTCTCTCTTCTTCCTGGGCCTCAATAATCCGCAGCCCAAATTCTTGCTTTTCCCTCGCATCATTCAACACTTCGTTGACTTGTTGAAGGTCGCTGCTTAAATAATTCAAAATGACACTAATTTGGCTGACGAGGTTTTCTGCCCGTTTGACGGTTTGCTCCAGTCTTTTCAAGCGAAGCTCTAAATCGTTGCGGCGCTCAATCAGCGTTTTTTCCTTTTGACGGAAATGGGCTAGGTCCATTTGCAGCCCATGTGCTTTTTCATAGGCTGAACGAACTTCCTCCTCCGTGTACTTCGAAAAATTCTTACTCACTTCAGCAAGGCGTTTCCGCGCCAACTTTACATGCGCTTCTAATTGTTCACCTTTATTAATAGTTTCGGTAACTTCTAGCCTAGTTTTTAGTAATTCTGCAGTTAAAATCTCAAATTCCTGTCTAGATTGTTCGCTTATTTCAACAATTTCTCTCTTACTATTAGAAACTGTATCAATCATTTTATCTAAAATTACATCTAATGCTTTTTCATCTATTTTAAACATTTTCATATCCTCCAGAAAAGGCTCAAAATTAAATCAAATGCGCCTTGGCGTATTTGCGCCCGGATTTTTTCGAGCTTGCTCGAAAAACTACCCCTGAAAATCCGTGGCATCCGCCGGAGGCTTTAACTTTATTCAGAGGAGGTTTGAACCTCCACCGAATAAAGTTATTACATTTACATTCGTAAGGCGAATCGATTTTCTGGGGGGAGTTTTTTAATGAATAGTAAATTTGAAGCAATACGAATGTCGTTTTATAATTAGACTAGTTAGGTAGGTGAAATAGCCTAATTTTTCCTTAATTACCAAATCAAAGTTTTTTAAGTAAATATATTCAAATATTGGTTTTATACATACACGTATATAACTAGGAGGTCATTAATATGCTACTACAATATTATACCGTAAAAAACGCTGGTGAACATGAAATTGTGATCGAAAAGTCGAAATTTGTCGCACAAATTACGCGGGCAACTACTGAAGAAGAAGCACAAGCCTTTATTCAAGAAATTAAAAAAAAGCACTGGGATGCGACCCACAATTGCTCGGCTTACTTAATTGGGGAACACAATCAAATTCAAAAAGCCAATGACGACGGCGAGCCAAGTGGAACGGCAGGTGTGCCGATGCTTGAGGTTTTGAAAAAACGTGATTTAAAAGATACCGTAGTGGTGGTGACCCGTTATTTTGGTGGTATTAAACTCGGAGCCGGTGGACTTATCCGTGCTTACGGAAAAGCGGTGTCGGAAGGTCTTAATGCGATCGGCGTTGTTGAAAGA
>JAEWMK010000080.1 GCA_023457235.1 Bacillota bacterium | reverse complement strand
GCCTACCCCCTCGAGGTCATAAGCCAATTCGTCACAAAGGTTAAAGTACAACCTTTATGCCGACTCGTCTTATGCTTGTCGGGGGTGAGCAAGGCGCTTTCGCTTTTCTTATACCCAATAACTTAATAATAATCCAGCTGCGACAAGGAAGCCAAAGATTGTATTCGTTTGAGCTGTTGCTTTCATTGCTGGCATCATCTGAATCGGAAGAGTTTTCCCTTTAAAACCTTGTACGGCTTTCATTGCCTTTGGCAGGCTTCCGAATACGATTAATAACCATGGAGAAACAATCCCCATAACCATTAGTATAATGACCCAAGCATAGGAAACTGTAAACATTGCTGCAAGAAGCTTAATTGCCTTTTCTCTACCTAGAAGAATCGCAAGAGTTCGGCGCCCACTTTCTTTGTCACCATCGAGATCACGAATATTATTAGAAAGCATAATCGCGCCAATTAAAATAGAAATTGGAATGGAGATTAGAAAACTTTCTAATGAAATCGAATCTGTCTGGATAAAATATGAAATGAGGATAATCACAACTCCCATAAAGAAGCCGGAAACAATTTCTCCAAAAGGAGAATAAGCGATTGGATAGGGGCCACCGGTATAAAAATAAGCTGTAAACATACAAACTATACCGATTGCCGCAATCCACCAACTGGAACTTGCGCAAATATATACACCAAGAAGAATCGCTATTGCAAAAAAGCTTAATGCAACATTTAAAATTGTCTTTGGTGCAATCCCATCGCGGACGATACCGCCACCAATTCCAATCGATTCTTCAGTATCCAGACCACGTTTATAATCATAATACTCATTAAATAAATTAGTGGCTGCCTGAATAAGAATACTTGCTAGGAGCATAGCCAAGAACAACAATATATTTGCATGACCGTCTAGTAGTGCCAAGGCACTGCCGATAGACACTGGCACAAAAGCAGCCGTTAACGTGTGGGGCCTTAATTGGCGATACCAAATTTTCCACATACTCTTATTTTTATTAATACCCAGTTGCTGTTCCGGAATTTTTATTTCCATCTTTAAGTTGTCCCCCTTTCGATTCCCCAATCGACAAACTTAAAACAACTTTTATTTATTGTGTAAAATTCATCAAAATTCTACACTTTCATTATTTGTCATACTTATTTAGTTTAGGAAAAACACCCCCTTGTGTCAATGGTTTTCAGCGAATATGCACAAATTGACAAGGACATACTAAATCAAATTCGACTTGGCGAATTTGTGCCCAGATTTTTTCGAGCTTGCTCGAAAAACTACCTTTAAAAATCTGAGGCATCCGCCGGAGGCTTAACTTTATTCAGTAGATTTGAACAACTAATGAATAAATACAAGTATGTATTCATGTCACCACTTATATTAGTGGGGACTTCTGCTGAATAAAGTTATTAAATTACGAATTTCTACAAGTTTTGCACCTATTAATAGGTAAAACATTTGAAGTATGATAAAATAAAATGACGTACGGTTTTTTTAAGGGGGAGAAGTAGTGGTAACGATTCAACAAAGTACATTACACAAAAAAATCGCTTATGGAGTCGAACAAGCAAAGTCTCTTTCTCACTCTATATTGGTTAGTGCGAGTACAACAGTTGATTTAACTATAGACCCAGTTACCTTCTATGAAAAAGGAAAAAACCGCACTGGAGAAAGGACATTCTGGTCCGCTCCAAGTGGGGATTTTGTCATGGTTGGAATTGGAAATGCATACACCTTTGAAAATAATGGTGGCAATAATTTTGGACAAGTAGAGAAGGAATGGACCAAACTGAATGAGCATAGTGTAATGGAACCAAAGGAAAGAGCGCCAGGGGTAGGACCCGTAATATTGGGAGCATTCTCCTTTGATCCAAGAAAAGAAAAGACAAAGCTTTGGGGTTCCTTTCCTGTTTCTAAAATGATGCTTCCGCAGCATCTATTGACGATCACAAAGAATGAGTTTTGGTTAACAATAAATGTTCTTGTTCAAGCCGATACAAATGTAGATGAAGTCGCAGAACTTTTATTAACAGAGCAAAAGGTCTTATGTAAGGATGCCCATATCCCTTATAAAGGCTCTGTTGGAAAAGAGTTCGTTATAGAGGAAGTTACAAAGGATGAATGGATTGCATCTGTTGATACAGTTGCTGGCCAAATTCGCGATAAGGAAATTGAAAAAGTAGTGCTTGCACGGGAAATTCGGGTAAAAAGTGATTTTCCGTTTATTACTGAAGATATCTTGGATCGTCTTAGGAAAGAACAACCGTTAAGCTATATATTTGCACTAGAAAGTGGTCAAGATTGCTTTATCGGTGCCTCTCCAGAGCGCTTAATTATGAAAGAAGGGGCAGAGGCCTTTACTACTTGTTTAGCTGGTTCTATTGGAAGAGGAACTTCGGAAGAAGAGGATGACCATCTGGGCAACGAACTTTTACATGATCAAAAAAATCTACATGAGCATGAAGTTGTTGTTCGTGCGATTCGGTCTGCTTTTGAACAAGGCTGTGACCGAGTTGTCGTTCCGGAAAAACCAACTTTATATAAAGTTCGTGACATCCAACATCTTTATACACCGATTGTTGGTAAGGTAAAAGATACAGTTTCATTATTGACTCTTGTTGAAAAACTTCATCCTACGCCGGCTTTGGGCGGCTATCCACGAGAAGAAGCTCTTCGTAAAATTAGAGAAATTGAACATTTAGATCGTGGCTTATACGCAGGTCCTATCGGCTGGCTTGACTCTAGCGGCGATGGTGAATTTGCAGTGGGTATACGTTCAGGATTATTACAAGGTAAGGAAGCCTCATTATTTGCGGGCTGTGGGATTGTTGGAAATTCAGACCCGACTAGTGAATATAAAGAGACACAAATGAAGTTTAAGCCAATGCTTTCTGCATTAGGGGGATCATTTTAATGACATCAGCGAAACAAGCATTATCTGTTTATGTTGCCGCTTTTTTGGATGAATTAGTTCGGGCGAATGTAAAGCATATTGTCGTAAGCCCAGGATCGAGATCGACACCAATTGCGATGGTTGCAGCTGAGCATCCTGACTTGCATGTATGGTTAAATGTTGACGAGCGCTCAGCTGCTTTTTTTGCCCTTGGAATGGCGAAAGCACGAAGGGAGCCGGTTGCGATTGTCTGTACATCCGGAACAGCAGTTGCTAATTATATGCCGGCAGTAGTTGAAGCTAAAGAGTCGCAAGTTCCGTTAATTGTGTTGACGGCGGATCGCCCACATGAATTGAGAGACATTGGTGCACCACAGGCCATTGATCAGCTCAATTTTTTTGGGAAGCAAGTGAAATGGTTTGTTGAAATGGCCATCCCGGAGGAAAGTCCGGAAATACTGCGTTATGTAAGAACAGTTGCTGCAAGAGCGGTATCAACGTCTCTAAATGGCCCAAGTGGTCCTGTTCATCTAAACTTTCCATTCCGAGAACCACTTGTTCCAATTATAGAGGATGAACAAATTTGGGAAAGCGGTTTGGATCATAGAGCTCGATTTGTTAAGGCTGCCGAATCAAAGTTGATGATGAAGGAAGAAGAATTGGAACTGCTGGCAAGCGGGCTCACTCAAGTTGAGCGGGGACTGATTGTTTGCGGCCCATTGGACCGTCCTGGCTTTGCAGAAGAAGTTGTTGCCCTTGGTGATAAATTAAGCTTTCCGGTTATCGCAGATCCGTTATCACAATTACGAAGCGGCTCACATAATAAAAACCTAGTT
The DNA here is from genome assembly GCA_023457235.1 of Bacillota bacterium. Classification (GTDB taxonomy): domain Bacteria; phylum Bacillota; class Bacilli; order Bacillales; family Bacillaceae_J; genus Schinkia. The sequence goes on along the minus strand of JAEWMK010000080.1, from coordinate 1,217 downwards.
ATTGATAGCTACGATACATTTTTGCGTGACGAATACATATCACAGGAACTTGTCCCTGAAGTAGTGATCCGATTTGGGGCCATGCCGGTCTCAAAGGCTGTATTATTATTTTTGAAAAAAAATCCGCAGATTAAGCAAATTATTATTGATGGTGAAGGGCTATGGCGAGACCCGACACTCTTAGCATCAGAGGTGATTCACGCTGACCCTGTTTTATTTTGCCGTTTATTAAACAAGATTCTTTCGAAAAATAAAGGGCAAAAAACGGGGGTGCCTACCAGTAAATGGCTTGAAAGTTGGGTAACAGCGGATCGCATCGCCGGAGAAGTTCTTGAGCATTTAGGAAATGAAGAACAGGAATTTGAGGGTCAGGCTGTGCTTCGTATTGCAAGAAATTTACCGGAAAACGCCACCCTTTTTGTTGGCAATAGTATGCCGATTCGTGATGTCGACAGCTTTTTCTTAAATACAGAACGGAATATTCGCATTATGGCCAACAGGGGTGCGAACGGAATTGATGGTACAATTTCCGCAGCACTTGGTGCTAGTACAGTAGTAGAGCCGCTTATTCTTCTAGTTGGTGATTTGACCTTTTACCATGATTTAAATGGGCTTTTAGCTGCAAAGTTGCATAAATTAAATGCCACAATTGTGATTGTGAATAACGAAGGTGGGGGAATTTTTTCATTCCTGCCGCAAAGTGAACACCCGAAAAATTTCGAGCTATTATTTGGAACGCCTTTAGGACTTGATTATAGTCATGTTGTTAAGATGTACGGTGGTGAGTTTAAGCGAATTGACGATTGGGATGAGCTGTCAACTGCAATAAAAAATTGCAAAGATGCTAAGGGTCTAAACGTTATTGAAGTTCGAACTGACCGTTCATTGAATGCTGAAAAACATCGTAAAATTTGGCGGAAAGCAAATGAAACGATAAAGGAAAACTGGGAGCTGGGTGAAGGAGATGCACATTAAAGTAAATGGCATCAATTATCACGTGAATGTCATGGGCGAAGGTGAACCTCTCCTGCTTTTACATGGATTTACCGGAACACTTCAGACCTGGGCCCCGTTTATTAACGATTGGAGCCGCTCCTTTAAGCTTATTTTAGTAGATATAATCGGCCACGGTAAAACAGATCATCCCGAGGATGTTGATCGTTATTCAATGGATAATGTAGTCCATGACTTAAAGGAGATTTTACATACACTGAATA